>DATJKO010000169.1:0-3576 GCA_035491355.1 Pyrinomonadaceae bacterium | reverse complement strand
GGTAACAGCCGCGCCAGTTCGGGTGGTGAGTCACGCATGATCCGGCTGGGTTATGGACCAGACGAGATCTACACGCGGATGGCGCAATGGTCGTTGGAACTGTGGCGGGAGTTGTTCGCCGAGATCGGACCGCAGACGGTGCCATTGTTTCAAAATACCGGCATTCTCTGGCTGGCGCGAGAGCGTGACGCGTATTGCGAGGCGTTGCTGTCGACGCTGCAAAATGTCGGCGCGCGGTTTGAGAAACTTGGTCGTGACGAGCTGGTCCAGCGATTTCCGCAGATCGAACCCGATCAAGCAGCCTGGGGAATTCTGGAGCCGGATAGTGGCGTGTTGCTGGCGCGTCGCGCGGTGCAAGCCGTGGTGGCGCGGGCGCTCGCGATTGGCGTCGACTACCAGCAGACGCGAGTAACATCGGAAACACGACTCAACGCCGATCGAACTGTGTTCGCGTGTGGTCCATGGCTGCCGAAACTCTTTCCCGAACTGCTTGGCGAGCTGATTCACGTGACGCGCCAGGAAGTATTCTTCTTCGGTGTTCCCGCCGGCGATGAACGCTTCGGACCACAGAGGCTGCCCGCGTGGATCGATTTCAACGATCTCGTCTATGGCCTGCCGAATATCGATGGACGCGGATTCAAGCTGGCGATCGACGCACATGGGCCGGAGTTTGATCCTGACACAGGTCAGCGCATCGTGTCGTCGGAAGGTTTAGCTGCCGCGCGCGCGTATCTGGCGCAACGGGTGCCGGCGCTCGCGGATGCACCGGTTTTGGAGACGCGCGTCTGTCAGTATGAAAACACTTCCAACGGCGATTTTCTGATCGACCGCCATCCGCAGCGTGAAAATGTGTGGCTCGTCGGTGGCGGGTCGGGGCACGGTTTCAAGCATGGGCCAGCGGTAGGCGAATACGTGACGGCCATGATCCAGCGCCGCGGGACACCGGAGCCGCGCTTTAGTCTGGCGACAAAGCAGGCAGTTCGCAGCCGCCAGGTTTATTGAGCCACAAAAAGGCACAAGAGACACCAAGATCCTTTTGGTGTCCTTCCGATGTGGCCTTTTTAAGTTCTTCTTTTTGTGCTTTTTGCGTTCTTCTTCTTGTGCCTTTTTGTGGCTTCCTTTTCGTGGCTTAGAATACCCACCATGAAAATCTCCGTCGCGATGTGTACATACAACGGCGCCGAGTACTTGCCGGAGCAGTTGGAGAGCATCGTGGCTCAATCGCGTCGGCCGGACGAGATTGTGATTTCTGATGACGGCTCAACGGATCAAACACAAACAGTAATCAAACACTTCGCCGAACACTCACCTGTGCCTGTAACTATTAATTTCAATGAACAGAACCTGGGTTCGATCAAAAACTTCGAACGGGCCATCGGTCTTTGCACAGGTGATGTTATTGCCTTGAGCGATCAGGACGATGTCTGGCGTGAAGATAAGTTGAAATTAATCGAAGCCGCTTTTCTGCGATCGCCAAAGACCGGTTTGGTATTCTCGGACGCCGAGATTGTAGATGACAAGTTAATTCCGTTAGGCCGTCGTATGTGGCACGAAGTCGGCTTCGATCCCGAGCAACAAAAACTGGTGACCCAGGGACGCGCACTCGATGTACTCATAGCCGGTTGGACAGTCACAGGCGCGACGATGGCGTTTCGCTCCAAATACAGAAACCTGTCACTGCCAATACCAACTAACATCCAGATGGAACACGACGGCTGGATTGCGTTGACCGTTGCTTCCGTGTCAGACGTGACCGCTCTCGACGAACCGTTGATCAAATATCGCCAGCACGAACGCCAACAGATCGGCGCGCCGGTCCGTAGCCCTAAACCACCACGCGAATCCACGCGGGAAGCCCTCAAACGATCCAACCCGAACGCAGAACTGCACGACATCCTGGAGACGCTGGAACACCGCCTGTTGGACCATAGAAACGAGTTCGATTGTCGCAAGGCGCTTTTGTACGCCGGCGACTTTGCACGCCATCTTGCTGCTCGCTCCAACCTTCCCGAACGTCGGTTGAATCGCGTGCCGACTATACTGCGCGAACTGCTCACCTGGCGTTATCACGAGTATGCGAACGGGTTTAAGAGCGCCGCGAAGGATTTGGTTTCCTGAAAACGTTAAGAGCGAACTCGCTGGATCCGATGCCCCATGAACTGTCGATAGTCATCGTCAACTGGAACGGCGGCGGGCTCTTGCGGCGCTGCCTCGAGACCGTCGTCAGCTCTGAACCCGCTACGAGCTATGAGATCGTCATCATCGACAACGCCTCCGCGGACGACAGCCTTGATCAACTGAGAACCAGCGAATTGCTCGCGCCGCTCTTCGCGGACCAGCGACTGCGCATCTTAAACAACTCTGAAAACCGTGGCTTCGGCGCGGCGAACAACCAGGGATTCGCACTCACTAAATCACCCTTTCTGTTCCTGCTCAATCTCGACACCGAAGTGCGCGCCGGAACAATCGACACTCTGATGCGCACGATCAAGTCGGATCCGGGCATCGGCATCTGCGGTCCAAAGATTCTCAACTCCGACGGATCGTTGCAGATCAGCGCCTTCTTCAATCCACCGCGCGTGTGGCACACGATCCTCTCGCAGTTGAAACTCTATCTGCTGCTGCCGCCGCGGTTGCGCGGCGAACTGCTGCTCGGCCGTCACTGGGACCACGATCGACTGCGTTCCGTACCGATGCTCAGCGGCGCCGCAATGCTGGCGCGCCGCGAGATGATCGACGAAGTCGGCGGCTTCAACGAACGCTTTCACATGTACTCGGAAGACACGGAGTGGTGCTGGCGAATCACGAAGGCTGGTTGGAAGCTGATGCTGGTTCCTGACGCCGTTCTTCTGCATCACGGCGCGCAGAGCTCGATGAAGCGGTGGTCTTCTCGCGAAAGATTACAGGTGCGACTCGAGGCAAATTATAACTTCGAGCACACGGCGTTGCCGCGTTGGCGGGTCGCAGCAAATCAGTTGGCGAACTATCTGGTTGTTTGCACGCAGATCGCGGGACGCAAGCTGGTAGGCATCAGCGCCCCGGAACTTTACTGGGTCAGAGACATTCATCGCGAGCACCTGAAACGCTCGCTCAGACAATAATCAAGTCGATCCGGTATCAGGGACCGGGGTTCGCCTGGTACTCTTCCAGCAACTTCTGCACGCGTGTACTCGGACTGATCAGAGCGAGCTTCTGCGACCAGTCGTACCCGCTGAACACGCCCACCACCTCCGCGTTCGAGTTGTAAACCGGGCTGCCGGAAAATCCGTCGCGGCTATCAATCTTGACCGACCAGTACTCCTGAGTGCCGAGCATGTAGTTGCCGTAGAAACTGCCGTGGCTGACAACCTTGTCGCCGTGCGGCCGCGCAATCAGAAACAACTTGTCGTCCTTACTCGGCGCAGTCTGGAATTTCGGCGCCTTGGCTGACTTCGAGTTCCGGCACATTTCGAGAAGCGCGAGGTCGGCTTCCTTGTCCACCCTGATTACTCTTGCCCGACAACCATCGACGAAAACTTTGACGCTAAGCTCATCGCTGGCTTTGAAGCCCAGCATTACTTTCTTGGTAGTGCTGAG
>DATJKO010000168.1:0-4595 GCA_035491355.1 Pyrinomonadaceae bacterium | reverse complement strand
CTTGTCTCGCGTCTCGGATTTGACGATGCAGTGAACGGGAAAGTGCAGCTTAGTCACCCACGGCTTGCCGGCGAGTTTGTCCTCGATATAAAACCTGGTTGACGGCGCATACTCGAGCGACACCTCTTTGCCCAGGTTGTTTTTGTACCCGGTCATCAGGTGTGGCTTCTTGCCGTTCATCAGATCGATGTAACGAAGCGGGGCCGCGGCATCTTTCTCGAGCTCGCTCGAATGAACAATGCAGGGAACTCCGTTTCCGAGCAGATCCACCACATCGACATGTGCAGCATTTGCGATGGCCGGAAACGGATCGATCTCGAACGGGAATGGATCGAAGCCGTTACCACTCCGATTCATCCAACAGGAAAACTGATTCGCGCCGAGGTAGATGATGTCGGAAATGCCCGAGCCGTCTACGTCCGCCAAACGAATCAACGCCGGATTGAAAGCCTCGGGATGATCGAAAACCGGTGCATCGTCCATTGCGATCTTCGCGCCGAAGTTTCCGTAACCGAGGTTGGGCCAGTAACAGACTGCGCCATTCCGAATGCGAACGATGTCAGTCAGTCCGTCTCCGGTCATGTCGGCGAGAAAAATTGTTTGCGTCGCTTCCGCAAACACAACGTGCGGTCCGATTTCCTCGTCCGTTTGTTTCGCAATTCTGCGAGCGGGCTCAAAACCGCCGCGTCCGGCGGATGGGTACCAGGTGAAGACCGAGTCTTCCGTGATCAGAACGTCAGCTTTACCGTCGCCGTTGAGATCGAGCTGCTTGGTGTTGGGATCGCCCAGGTCGAGGTTGAGCGGCGTGAGAAACCCGCGAAACGGCAGCCATTCGTTTTCATCATCAAGTTCGAAAAAGCCTTTCGGTTCGCTGCCGTAGTTGACGATCTGTTTACCGCCGTCGCCGTCGAGGTCGAGCAGTTGTAGACCCCCCTGACCAATGCCGCTAAACGAAGGTTTGGGCGAGACGAGTTTTGCCGGCTCGAACACCCCGTTGCCGAGATTGTGTTTGTAATACCAGCCGTTCCCCTTCTCACTGAGAATGCCCGAGAGGCCTTCGTTGAAGAGATCGGTGAACTGATACGACGAGTCTGCGAGCCCCGCGGGACTGTGCACGACGTTCTCGGCGGTTATCGTTTTTACCTGCTTGTTCCAATCCGGCTTCTGATAGTCGAATTCCACGGGCGGCATGGCCTTACTCGTGTACGTGCCGTCAGTGCGTTTGATGAAGCCCTGCGAGGTGTTTGACGTAAGGAAGGTAAACGTCGGGCCAGCGTTATAGGCGAAGTCGAGTGATTTCACGAGCGCCGAACCACCGGGTAACTCCGTGAAATGGTGAAAGAGCAAAACGCGACGGCATAGGCGCGTGGTCCTGATTTCAAACCCCGACTTAAACGACGAAAAAGCATCCGGACGGAAACTCCAGTCTGCGACTTCGTCAAACGGCGCGACCAGGTTGTACTCGCCGTAATCGAACACTGTCTCAAACATGAAATCCGCAGCGGCAGGAAACGGAGCGCCGAGACTCTGATAGGGCGTCTTGTTTCCGTAGAGGACTTTCGCGAGATACGTGTTGGTGTAAGTGATGTCGCCATTCGCAAACCGATTGCGGTTATGAAGTCGCGCCGGATCAAACCCGTCGTCGTTCTCTTTCTTGTAGAGATAACGCGAGCAATTCCCTTTGTCGTCAAAGACAATTTCCGGAAACCACGCAAAGATTCTGGTTGGCGTTGTCGGATCTGTAATCCGCGATGCGTCGCTCCAGCCGAAAAGCGTCGTGACGTTCTCTTTCGTGATTACCCGCCACTTGATCTCCGCCGTTGTCTTGCTGGACCACCTTTCGATCCGAGCAAACTGGCCTTCAATTCTCGGCTTGTAAAACCTGATGCGGAACGCGCCGTCAGGAGAATCCTTTTCACGAACGATGTAGTTTCCGTCGCCGTCGATCTTGAGGCTGCCGTCGAGATTCTTGTCGAACTCCGGCACCAGGTCCTCGGCTTCGGAAAAGAGAAACGTGTCTGAATCAAACGTGTCGTGATATTGCGGCAACTCGTTGTCGGTCTTACGTTTGATCGAAGCGAGACCCAGGCTCCAACCGAGACCAAAGATCCCGTTACCACTGCCGGAGTTATAGGAGAGATTCAGACTTGGCGACGCCCCGCGCGCGCTGGAAAACGGTAGCGGAATTGAAAATGAGGCGGTTCCGTTTACGGCATTTACTGAAAACTTTTCATCGATTGCTTTGATTGCGCCGCCGCCCTTCGGCAGAGAGAGCGAAGGTATTTCGATAGCGTTCGACTTGGTTTTTCCACCGTCAGTTTTTACAAACGCGGCTGGTTGATCGTCGTTTTCAATACCATTCACGTATCACGTCCTTGCGAGTGTGAGGAGGAAACAAGTCAAAGCAGTGTGGTCCCTACACGGTTGGATGGTCTGCATCTGCCAGTGGCAGGCAACCCACAAAAGTTTGTCAACGGGCGTTTAGACGCTCGAGATACACGAGGTCTCAAAGGCTGGATCGTGGCGAGTGCGCGAGGCTGGACGGGGGCTCGTGAGAATTCAGCCTAAAATTGAACTGCGGCACGATAGACCTGTTCGGTTAGAAAGTCAATTTGTTTCTTCGTTTGGTAATGATGCAGTTTGACTAAGATTTCCCGCAAAGACGCAAAGAAAAGAAAGAACACCCTGAATTCATTGATCCTCTTTGCGTCTTGCGTCTTGCGCCTTTGCGCCTTTGCGCCTTTGCGGGAGCATATACTTTCAAACTGCGCCCGTACCCTTCGTTTCTTTCTTCGTTGGCCCATCAACTAAATCCACATTCGCATCGTCGCTCGTAAATCACTCCAGATACATTCGAAAAGATCGACTAAATAACGCTAAGGCAAGCAGTCCGAGCGAAGGGAGTGGTGTGCACGATCATGGATGTGATGGCAAACAAAGTGGAAACGCAAACTCATCGACGCGTAACAATCAGGAGTGCAGCGATTTTGCTATACCTGAGTTTAATCATTGTTCTTGGTGTCGCGACTGCCAAGAGAATGATGCCATCGAAGAATGACTCAGGCACGACAGTTTCGTCCGTTCAACCTGCGTCGTGTCGTTTGGTTCTGGCATCGCCGATGGCCATCGACACGCCGATCGATCGAGAAATCAAACGACAACAAGCTCTCATCATCAACGACGGATCGTCCGACGGGGCGTTCGAACGGCTCGGATGGCTCTTCGTCAAGCAAGCACGACTTTCATTCGATCCCGGGTTCTACAAGCTCGCCGAACAATGCGCCGCCTGTCTCGAGGCCCGCGGCTCAACAGGCCCGGAAATGTTGCTGTTGCGCGCGCATGTCCTGCAGAGCCTGCACCACTTCTCTGCCGCCGAGACCGCCGCGCGCGAACTCGTCAAACTCCGAGAACTGCCCTTCGATTACGGTGTTCTCGGCGACATCCTGATCGACCAGGGGAAGATCCGCGAAGGCGCCGCGGCGTATCAGAAGATGGTCGATCTCCGGCCGGATCTTCAGTCGTACGTACGCGCCGCACAGGTGCGCTGGCTGACGGGTGATCTTGACGGCGCGATCGAATTAATGCACCTCGCTACCGGCGCGAGTAGCCCTAACGATCCCGAGGCAGCAGCCTGGGCATTCACTCGCCTCGCGCTATACCAACTTCAACGCGGCGCAACGAAACGCGCGCTGCAATCGTGCGACGCCGCACTGTCTCTGCGAACAGACTACGCTCCCGCAATGCTCGCGCGCGGCCGCGTCTTATTAGCAACAAATCGACCCGCTGACGCTGTGACCGAACTTCAGCGAGCCGCGAAATTGAATCCGCTGCCCGAATATCAATGGACGTTGGCAGACGCTCTCAACGTCGCGGGCGATAGCGATCAGGCAGCGCAAATCGAATCACAGCTTATTAATTCATCAGAGGATCCAAGAACGCTCTCACTCTACCTCGCAACCCGACAACACGACGTCCAACGCGCTGTCAAACTGGCGCAGCAGGAACTAACCAACCGGGGAGATGTCTTTACACTTGATGCACTGGCGTGGTCCCTCGCCGCGGCCGGCCGCACGACCGAAGCGCAGCACTACAGCAATCAGGCGCTCGCGGAAGGTACAGTCGATGCACGCCTCCAGCTTCACGCCGGAGTTATTGCCGTACTCAACAACGACAAGAAACACGCGCAACAACGGCTCGATCAGGCAACAGGATCGGAGCAAGTGCTGTTGCCGAGCGAGCGACTGCTGCTTCATCACTGGCGCAAAACAATAGGTCGCAAGTAAGCGCCCTTAGAACTCCCACAAACCACAACCGCAATTAAGGAGTAAACGAACATGCCTACATCATTCACGAAATTGAAGCGCATCGTCGCAACTTTGCTGCTGGCCGCCATGCCCGCCGCGCTGTTGCCGGCCAGCGCGTTCGCTTCGAGTCACATGGACGCGCCGCTGATCACACTCGATCCAGCGGCCAACACCACGGACGTTTATGCGTTCGTAGACCAGGAGGGAAACCAGAAGTCTATGGTTCTCGCGCTGGGTGTTTACCCGCACCAGGAGCCGGGGATTGGGCCAAACAAGTACAACTTCGACGAT
>DATJKO010000167.1:0-3663 GCA_035491355.1 Pyrinomonadaceae bacterium | reverse complement strand
GGTCCTTTACGACGGCGAGAAGGACGAGGAGGTCACCTATCGGCTGGTGACTCCTGAGGAGAGCGATCCAGCCCAGGGCCTGATTTCCACCACTTCGCCGGTCGGCCGGAGTCTGATGGGGAAGACCGAAGGCGACGAAGTTACGGTGCGAACTCCCGCGGGCGCGCGCACCTTCGAAATCCGGCAACTTAAGACCTTGCACGATCAAATGTAGTGTCCGGGGACGTACTGTCGCCGACACCCCTAACGCAGTAAAAAACAACGGATATTCCGAGGAGAAGCGTAACCTAGCAGATGTTTGGGGCAAGTATTGGACGGGGCGCTCAGCGGATCATCGACGCCATTGTGCGGTGGCTGGCGAGCGGACATATCAATCCCAATGTTCTGACCGTTATCGGCGTCGGCATCAACGTCGGTTGCGGTCTACTTTTTGGCTTTGGCCTGTTCTTCCAGGCCGGCATCGCCCTCGTTGTCGCCAATCTCTTTGACATGCTGGACGGGCAGGTGGCCCGTTTGTCGGGCCGAGTCACCAGATTTGGCGGTTTTCTCGATTCTTCGCTGGACCGGCTCTCGGATATGGTGGTCTTTGTGGGCCTTATGGTCTTTTACGCCCGTGACCTCCCGGCCCACTCAACCCTTAACGTTTTTCTTGCCGGGGCCGGACTAATGGGCTCGGTTATGGTAAGCTACGCCAGCGCGCGGGCCGAGAGCCTGATTCCCAAATGTGACGTTGGCTTTCTGCGCCGCCCAGAACGCGTTGTACTCTTTATTATCGGCGCGCTCAGCACTCATCCGAGTTCGAATAATTTCTTTGCCAATCGGATGCCGGCGGTCCTGTGGGTGCTTGCAGTTGGATCGTATTGGACCTTCGCGCACCGCATGTATCATACGTGGCGCGAATTGGCGAAGGTTGAGTCAACAAAAACAGAGAACGTGCCGGCTCAGGAAATACGTATACAGAATCCGATATCGTTCGTTAAGTCCGCGTTCCCGGAGAAACAGGGATAACGCAGATCGTTCTTTTTAGGGGTAGAAACGTGACTATCTGTCCGTGCTGCGGCTTCAAGTTTGTTGGAGCCTTGAGCAATGGTTGTAGACAATGTGGGGCCCGCTCAGTCGGAGAGCCCCTTCCGAAACCGGCCCACGAACTTCCGTCGTACGGGCGAGCTCTCCTCCTGGCAGTCGCTGGTTCATTAACCGCACTTATTTTTGCTACTCAAATCATCATCGCCCTGGTCCAAAAGCGATTGAGTCCGTTTGCCTTCTGGACCTGGATCACTGCCGGTCAAATCGCTTCGTGGCGCTTGAAGTGGATCGCCATCCCGTTGCTGATCGTGACTGCCTGGTTGGGCCGAAAGCTGTATCGCTCGATCAAGTCGCAACCGGACAAGTTCTGCGGACTCAAACATGCGCGTCGCGGTTTGTTCGCGTCCGGCTTTGTCGTTTTCCTGATTGCGCTACTTATCGGAATCACAGTTCCGGAGCGTTTGCGACAACGGGAGATGAGACGGGAAGCTGCTCAACAGGCGTACTGGCACACGTTTGAAGCCGCCGCCCTTCAATACCAGGCGCGTTACAAGACGTACCCCGCCGACTTCAACGATCTGCAAGCACGAATTCCCGATCCGCACGGCATCCTCGCCGAAGCACTCAGAAACCTGAATCCGAATGGCTACCGGCCCAGTGCGGATTTTGCCGCGAACGGCGCGCCAAAATCACGTTCGCTGCAGGGAGCCGCCATTCGCAAAGCGTCACTCACTTCCGCCACCGACGACACGCCGACAGGCGGACTGGCGTTCACTACCTACGAACTGCAACTACCGGGCGACGACAAGATCCTCGGCACCGAGGACGATTGGATTGGAAGCAACGGCATCCTCAAACGAGTGAGCGAGGTTTCCAAGGGCGGCGTCGGTCGTTCAGTCTCGGCTGGTATCACCCAACCATAGCGACGCATGTCGTTTCTGGATCGTTTCCGTAAAAAGAGAGAAGACGAAGCCTCACGCATTGCACGACTCTCTAAAACGGGGCGAATGACTGATGGAAACATCATCGACGCTGATTCGGATCTCACTGGCCGCATCACGCAAGTCACCTACACTTACATGCTCGCAGGTGTGCTCTACGAGTCCTCACAGGCGCTCTCCGACCTGCAACAGCAGCGTTCGAGCGACTACGCTCCCGGCAACCAGATCATCGTCCGCTACGATCCACGTCAACCTGCGAACTCGATTGTCGTGTGAGCCTGGTTCTTTGTACTTTGTGCTTTGTACTTTGACTTCGTAGACTGTTGCATTAACTCCTACAAGGTGATCGAACAAAGTACAAAGTTCTAAGCACAAAGCTCTAAACAGAATGTTTCGCAAAGTACTGATAGCCAATCGCGGGGAGATCGCTGTCCGCATCATTCGTGGGTGTCACGAACTGGGCATCAAGGCAGTCGCAATCTATTCCGAGGCAGACGCCGAAAGTCTGCACGTGCGCGCCGCGGATGAAGCGGTGTGCGTCGGTCCGGCTGCGTCGAGTCAGAGTTATCTGAACATCGACGCCATCATCGCCGCAGCGAAATCGGTTAACGCCGAAGCGATTCATCCCGGCTACGGGTTTCTCGCCGAGAATGCGGACTTCGCGCGTGCAGTGGCGGCAGCGGGTTTGACGTTCATCGGTCCAAGCGCGGACGCGATGGATTTGATGGGATCGAAGACGAGTGCGCGGCGAGTCGCGATTGAAGCGGGCGTGCCGATCGTTCCCGGGACCGTCGAGGCGCTCGTCTCGTTTGAAGAGGCGCAGAAGACAGCTGAAAAGTTTGGTTATCCCGTGATGTTGAAAGCAGCCGCCGGCGGTGGTGGCAAAGGCATGCGACTCGTCACCGGCAGTGACGAACTTCGTTCAGCCTTCGAAACTGCCAAGACTGAAGCCGCCGCCGCTTTCGGCGACTCCGCACTCTATCTCGAGAAAGCAGTCGAACGTCCGCGTCACATCGAGATCCAGATCTTCGCCGACACGCATGGCAACGTCGTCCATCTCGGCGAGCGCGAGTGCTCGATTCAGCGAAGACATCAGAAAGTAATCGAGGAGTGTCCGTCGCCGATCAACGACGCTGACCTGCGGCGGCGAATGGGTGAAGCGGCTGTCAAGATCGGGAAGACCGTCAACTACACCGGCGCGGGCACGATCGAGTTTCTACTGTCAGACGCGACACGCGAGTTTTACTTTCTCGAGATGAACACGCGTCTTCAGGTCGAGCATCCGGTAACCGAACTCGTCACCGGCTTTGATCTCGTACGCGAACAGTTTCGGGTTGCGGCAGGCGAGCCGTTGTCGTTCACGCAGGGCGATGTGAGTTGGGTGGGCCACGCGATCGAATGCCGCATCTACGCGGAGGATCCCGCGAACAACTTCTTCCCTTCTCCCGGAAAAATTACTTACCTGCGCGAACCGGCCGGACCGGGAATCAGAATCGACAGCGGCGTGGCGAGCTTTTCCGAAGTTTCGATTCACTACGATCCGATGATCGCGAAGCTCGCCGTTTGGGGTCGTACGCGTGACGAAGCGATCGAGCGCTTGCGACGCGCGCTCGACGAGTATCAGGTAGCGGGAATTACAACGACGCTGCCGTTCTTTCGCGAAGTGGCTCGCGACCAGGAGTTCGTTGACGGCAAA
>DATJKO010000166.1:0-3080 GCA_035491355.1 Pyrinomonadaceae bacterium | reverse complement strand
AACAGCTTTAGTTCACGCAGGCAATCTGGCAACTCTCCGAACTGATTGCTGAACAGATAAAGCGTCCGTAGCTTCGCAAGCTTTCCGAACTCTTCGGGCAGCGTAGTCAATCGGTTGCCATAAAGGTACAGACTGTCCAGTTGAACGAAGTCTCCAATCCAATTCGGCACCTCGGTCAACACGTTTGCGGATAGATCCAACGTATCCAACTGTGCCTCGGCCAACGATAGTGGAAGCTCAGTCAGACCCAGGCCATTCAGCCGTAAAACTGGACTGCGATTCTGAATGGCCTTCTTAATGAGTTCTTCCGCTTGTTGATAAGCGTCGTTTGAGGTGGGCATTAGTTCACCTTTTTTTGCTTGCGAGGAAAAACCAATCAGGCGCGCGCAGCCTAGCGACCTTGCGCGTCTGTCTTTTCGGCGTACAGCAGTTCGGTCGTACGATCGGTAACACTCGGGACAGGTTCGAAGCGACCTGCGGTCAACAGTTCGTTTGTGCTTGTCGCTTCAACTGTTGGCTTGGCGTTGGTGTTCTGAACTCGCCGCTTGCCTGCTGCCTCTTCAGCCTCCTGAGCTTTCGCAAACAGGATCGCTGCGAGGACGCCGCAAGCAGCCATGATCGCCAGTCCGAACAGCGCAAGTCCGTTAAGGATCTTGCCCTGCAGAAACATCATTTTATAAACGATGAAGAAGAGGAGCAGACCCACCACGCCAGCCCCGAAAACACTCAGCGCTGCGACGCCTAAACGTTCGAATCGTTCCTTCTCTGACACCAGCTTTTCATCCGGGCGAGTCGGAAGCTGCTCGCTCAACGAGAGAGCGATCTTCTCCAAGCCGAGACCACACGCGCGGCAGAATTTCTGCTCGCTCGAGGTTTGCGATCCGCAGTTTGGGCAGTACATAAAAGCCCTAATCTTTCCGGCAGAGATACTGGTACGAGAGCGTCAATCCAACCAACATCAGTGCAAGTCCGCCAAAAGCCGGTAGTAAGTGCTTTACGCTAAGGTAGCCGACAGCATAATGCACCCCGATACCCGCCGCATAGGAGATTACTCCGCCGATCAGCAACCCCCACCACAACCACCACGAACCGCGCCGGAATCCCCACAACGCCGGCAATAAAAACAGCCATCCGGCCGATAACAACATCCCGCCGAGCGTCGCACGATCGTGCGCGACCAGCGGAATGATCCGCGCATCTGCTGCCGACAATGCTGTCGCTGTCGTCTGCATGAACTCCAGGTCTTCATGTACGAACACTTGAGAAACGCCGATCGCAGAAATACCAACACCCGCGGCGAGCAAGCCGAAACCGTGAATCACGAGCAGCAACTGTCCCCACAATCCCAAGCGCCACGCACGACTCCCGCGCATTTCCGGACGAACTTGCGGCATGTATGTTCCCAACTCCGCATGGACGCCGAGCAGCAACAACTGCAGCAACGCCACAGTCACAAACGCATGAAACGGATCGAGATAGCCGAAGCCGAGAAACAGAAAGAAACTGAGAAAGCCGGTAAACGCCGAAATGAATATTGTTTGCCGGGCCCAGTGCAAACCGTGCCGGATGCCGAACAGCGACAGTCCAACATAGAGCAAGCCAGTCGTGACCATCACGCCGGCGAGCGTGGTGCGATCGTGGGCCATGAAGTGGAGTAAGCGCGGGTTGATGGTGGGCAGGTGGTCGCGCGTCATGCCGAGAAACGATTCGTCGTAAGGCAAGACCACTTTCGTGGCCGCGATGATCAGCGCGAGCACGCCGCCAATCAACATGCCGGAACCCATCAGCGTGGTCCAGAACCATGTCAGCCGCGGGACTCGTTCCGGCGCGGGTTTCGGAACGTCGCGGGTGACTTCAAAAAGTAAACAGTCGTTGATTCGTTTCATCAGGCCCGGACCCGTGTAGACCAGACCCGTATCAACTTCTACGAGATTCGCGCCGGCGGCGTGCAACTCGAGCGCGTGCTCCGGTTCGTGAACGCCTCCCGCGGCGATGATTAACAGCTCCACACCGTAACGCTCGCGCAGGCTCGCAACCTGTTGCTGCGCTGACTCACGCGCCGGCAAACCAACTAACCAACCGTCGGGTGCCGCGCGCAAGCGGCCGTCGACGACAACGCCTGCGACACCTTCGCGCAGTGCGATATCCATCAGCGACCGTTCAAGATCGTGATCTGCGCGAAGCGTAACCAACAGCGAGCGTCGCGTGCTGCGCGCTTCCGCTGCTGCTTCGCGAACGTATGAGGTCCATTCGTCGTTTGCCCAATCACGATCCAGAACATCCAGGGCAACGAGACGAATCGCCGGCGTCAGTTCGCAAATCACATGTCGCGTCTCCTGTTCGGCTTCCGCAGCCGACTTACTGCCAGGACACCGCAGTCGCACAATCACCGGAACCGCAAGCTTCGACGCGTCCCGTAGTCGTCGATTGCAATCGACCAGCGAAATACTGTCAGGCTCATCGTCGACCCAAAACGCTTCCTCATTTTCCACGCGTTTGATCGGACGCGCCGCAACGTTCCCGTCCAGCGTCACTGGACCAACCTCAATAAACCCAACGCCAAATCGCGCGAGTGCGTGCACCGCGACGGCGTGAGTGTCGAGCCAGGGACCGATCCCAACCGCAGTCGGAAATGTCGTGTTAAGAAACGACTGTCCCAACCGTGGATCGGCGCGCATGTGTCCGAGAAAGTCGATCAGGTATGGACCAAACGGAACGCGCGACAGTCCGCCCATAAATCCAAGCGCGAAATCACGCGCACGCGGCGCCGGCAAATTGAAGAGGAGCGGCTGCGATACTGTCCGATAGAACCAATCGGGCATCGTTCTACTTTGAGAACCGGCGAACGATCAGTGAGATGGGTAAGCCAATGCAGAACATGATGATCAGCATGGCGATGAGACGCGCCGACAGCGTAGGCGTCGCGCGCTGGACGATCTTCGAACTTGGCACCACGACGAAGTTCATGAACAGGTAGACCAGCACGCCGTAAAGCAGCCCCATCACGATGAACCAATTGACGAGCAAGCGCAGTTTGCGACTGGCCAGGTAAAACACGAGAGTCGCGACCGTGGCGATCA
>DATJKO010000165.1:0-2155 GCA_035491355.1 Pyrinomonadaceae bacterium | reverse complement strand
AGTTACCGCGACGATTGGAAAGCGAAACAACGTCAGCACGGTCCAGGGGCTGATGCGCGGTGAACCCAGGGTCTTTAAGTGGGAAAGATATCCCAAGGCCTTTAAGGAGTTCGAAAAGTTCAAGGACTTCAAGTTCGACTTCCCGATGGGCGAGAAGTTCGAATTCGATGGAGATGGCCTGACATTCCTGCTTAGCAACAGTCGTCGCATTGGCGTCAGCACCATGCAGCTCAACAAGCAGCTCGCGGAGTACTTCGGTATTACCAACGGCAAGGGCGTGCTCGTCACGTCAGTTGCCGAAGATGGTCCAGCTGCGAAAGCGGGCGTTAAAGCGGGGGACGTGATCACGGCGGTCGACGGAGCAGAGGTTGATTCACCCGGCGACATCGCACGGTCCGTCAATCGCAAGAAGGACGGCGAAGTTACGTTGACCGTGATTCGCAACAAATCGCAGCAAACGTTCCGCGTTACGCCGCGAGAAGGAAACCCTGGCGGCGACATGGGCGAGCCCGAAATTGGACGCCGGATCGTGATTCCGCGAATCGAGATTCCGACGATTCCTGACGTCGACATCCGGATGCCGCGCATCCGGGTTCCGGCGGTTGAAATCAACCTGCCGCGTATTCGGGTAACGCCGCAGTTGAGGAGGATCTCCCGTGAACGCGGGCCGATTTAATCGATAATCCGCGTTCTCCGGTAGTGCGCTTGCGCCAAACGAGCGGGTTGTGTGATGATCCTGACGATGATACGGGTCATTTACAGCTCTGATCTTTTGAGGAGTGCATAACGAGTGAAAGCGGAATTAGAGAAGTTAATCGCTCTGCAAAATCTGGATACAAGCATACGAAAACTAGAAAAAGACCTCGAAGCTATCCCAGAAAGGCGCGCCGCAATCGAAGCAGAATTCGATCGGCGCGCTTTTGAAATTAGGGCCCTCGAAAGTCGTCGCGACGATGCCAGACATACCCGCGCCCGCCTGGAAAACGAAGTAACAGAACAAAAAGGTCGTGTAGAACGCGCCGAACGAAATCTGATGTCCTCGAAGAAACAGGACGAGTACACCGCTGCTATTCGTGAAGCCGATTCTGCACGCAAACAGATCTCAACTCTCGAGACACAAATCCTCGAACAGATGGAGACTCTGGACCAGGCGGAAGCGGCGTTGAAAGAACGCGCCGACGAGATAGCGACGTTGAACTCTGATCGCGAAGCGAGGTTGAAGTTGTTTGACGAGGAGACGAAATCGCAGTCCGAGCTACTCGCCATGCAACGTGTCGAACGTGACCAGCTGTTTGCGAATCTGCCAAACACGATGAGCGGCATGTACGCGCGCATCAGGGCACGCATTCGCGATGGGGTAGCAGTGGCTGAGGCGCGCAATCGTTCGTGTTCGGCGTGTTTCATGTCGTTGCGACCGCAAGTGATGGCGGAGATCCGGCGCGGCGAGGATGTGATGACGTGCGACAACTGCGGACGGATCCTTTACTACATCGCCGAACCCCTGCAGGCTGACTCGGCGGCAACCCATCCCAATGTAGCCATCACCTGACCACGTCGATCACCGATGGCTCAGTATCTCCTTCGCCCCCTTCCAAAACCCATTTTGATTCCAGGTGGAGGTTAGTTGCGTGCGTGTGCTCGTCACCGGAGGCGCGGGGTATATCGGTAGTGTCGTCACTGAAGAACTGGTGAACGACGGCCATCAGGTAGTTGTCTACGACAATCTGGTCAAGGGTCATCGCCCCGCAGTCGTTCCTGAAGCGACGTTTGTCGAAGGCGACCTGCTCGATGCCGCTACGCTGTGCGAAACACTAAAAGCGAACCGCATCGAAGCCGTGATCCACATGGCGGCGTATTCGCTCGTTGGCGAGTCGTGCGAGCACCCGTCGAAGTACTATCACAACAACGTGGTCGCCGGGCTTGTGCTGCTCGACGCGATGCGTGAAAGCGACGTGTCGCGCATCGTGTTCAGTTCAACCGCAGCGACTTACGGCGAGCCGCTATCGCAGCCAATCTACGAAACTGCGCCCAATAACCCGACGAATCCGTACGGCGAATCAAAACTCTCATTCGAACGAGCAATGCACTGGTACGAGCGCGCCTACGGACTCAAGTACGTCTCGCTGAGGTACTTCAACGCCGCAGGCGCGAGTGA
>DATJKO010000164.1:0-1673 GCA_035491355.1 Pyrinomonadaceae bacterium | reverse complement strand
TCACCCGCGGCCTTCCTCTTCTCGCGTCGACGGATTTCTGCCAGTGGCCCAAACTTGTCCGTCTCGCATTTCAACCTCGATGCGATCCAACGGACGCGGCGGCGGGCCGAACAGAACCTCACCTGTCGCAACGTTGAATGCACCTTCATGACAGGGACACTCGAGTCGTTGACTGTTGCGCGAGTAATAAACAGGACAACTCAGGTGCGTGCATTTCTGTCCGTACGCGTGATAAGCGCCGTCCGCAGTGCGAATGAGAATCGCGGAGTCTCGCTCGGTCGGATAGTTGAAATTCAGACTTGTGTTTGGCGCGATCGCTTCCGCTCCCTGAATTGCCGCGGGCGCGAGCGCTTCCGACTCACGTGCATCAAGTGCGGCCTTGCCGGCAAAGCCGGCGGCGCCGACAAAGAGCGCCGCGGATGTCAGTCCCAGAAAGTTGCAGAACTCACGCCGCGTGACTTGCGCTTCCTGATCGCGCTCGTACGGAAACTCCGCCTGAAATGGCGCCGTCGCTGCGCGTACGTCGTTTTCGTCTGATGTGTTGTTAGAACTCATTGCTCTTGTCCGAATGTTCAACTTGAGTATCGATCCACGACTCAGTTGTTTGGTTTTCTGCCGGCGTTAACATTCCCTCGAACACGCCGCAACCATCGACCTTCACCTCGTCAGCGTCGGCCGGTAACATCAAATAAACTTTCGTTTCCACCTTCTGATTACCGAACACGTGTACGTTCACCGGCTTGGTCCGTCGCAGCGGCACAATCTGTTCGTACTTACCAAACGAAATCGCGCCGGTAGGACAAACACTTGCGCACATGGGCTTCAGTCCTTCAGATGAACGGTCGTAACACATGTCGCATTTCATTTGGAGATGGATCTCGGTGTTGTACTTCGGCACTCCAAACGGGCACGCGTTGACGCAGTTTCGGCAATCGAGACAGCGCGGCTTCAAGGCAGACATAACCACGCCTTCATCGGAAACCTTGATCGCGTCTGCCGGACAAACCAACGCGCATGTCGGTTCCTTGCAATGCATACACACCGTCGGCATCGTCGCGGTGGTTTCGGCGCGATCGATGTAGTCGACAAAAATCATCGAATACCCTTTGTGTGTCGCGCACTCGCGGCAGGCAGCCACACAAGCTCGACAGCCGATGCAGCGTTGCGGATCAATGAACATCGTCTCTTCCATCCGCTACCCCCTTTTCACCTCGCTGGCAGATGCGCCTTTGCGTTGCCGGCCGAGTATCGGCAACTGGCGCGAATGAATCTTCTCGATCCTCGCGGCGCAAGCCTTGAACTCAGGAATCTTCGAAGTCGGATCCAACGCGGGGTTCGTCAGTTGATTGACGGCTAACTGCTCGCCCCAGTGATAAGGGATAAAGATCGTGTCGGGACGAATCGTCCGCACGACCAACACTGGAAACACGCCTTCGCCGCGTCGCGAGATTACCCGCACGCGTTCGCCGTCGTTGATCTTCAATCTTGCCGCGAGTTCGGGATGAACTTCGACGTAAGGCTCGGGACACTGTTCGACGAGAAAACCGATGCGGCGTGTTTGGTTGCCGGAAAGATACTGGTAGACAACGCGCCCACTGGTCAAAATCAACGGATACTCGTCATCAGGCACTTCCTGAGGAGGTGCGTACTCGACCGCATGAAACTTCGCCTTT
>DATJKO010000163.1:0-6193 GCA_035491355.1 Pyrinomonadaceae bacterium | reverse complement strand
CCTTCGCGCATGCGTGGATACTCGGGCGCGATGGGTTCCTTCACTTTCACGATCATTTCGGCCTTGGCCCACACGTCGTCGGCTGAGTCGATGATCGTTGCGCCGGCCCGCTCGTAAAGTGAGTTTTCGAAGCCTGAGCCTGAGCCGGCGTCCCGCTCGACGATAATCTCATGGCCCGCATCTTTAAGCGCGCGCACCCCGGCAGGAGTTAGTCCGACTCGATATTCATTGTCTTTGATTTCTTTAGGCAGACCGACGATCAATTTATGTTCTCCAGTCAGTGATCTGGTTTTGAACTAGCTTTGTGTTTTGTGCTTTGAGCTTTGTTCTTTGTTCTTTGTTCGTTGGGCGAATGGTGCCCATAATCTCAACAGGTTAGCCACCTAACAAAGCACCAAGTACAAAGCTCAAAGTACAAAGCTCAAAGTACAAAGCCCCACTTGCTTACTGGGGCGACTCGACGTCAATCTGCGCTCGTTGCAGCTTGCCGCTGAAGTCAACGTAGACGGACTTCCATTCCGAGAAAATATCGAGCACCTGCGTGCCTGCTTCACGATGGCCATTGCCCGTCGCTTTCGTACCACCGAATGGCAGATGCACTTCGGCGCCGATCGTGGAAGCGTTCACGTAGAAAATGCCGGTGTACATCTCGTTCATCGCCTTGAAAGCGCGATTGACGTTCGACGTGTAGATGGCGGCGGAGAGTCCGTAACGGACGCCGTTCGCAATTTGGATCGCGTCTTCGAGCGAGTTTGTGGGGATGACGGTCGTGACCGGACCGAAAATCTCTTCCTGCGAGATACGCATGTCGGGCGTCGCGTCAGTGAAGACGGTCGGCTCGATGAAATACCCGTTCGCGTAATCGCCGCGGGTGAGACGTTTTCCGCCGCAAGCTAGTTTGGCGCCGTCGTCGTTGCGTCCGATGCGAATGTAGTTCATCACTTTCTCGACGGCGTCGTTATTGATCACCGGGCCAACGTCTGTCTTCGGATCGGCGCCATTGCCGACGCGTAATGCTTTCGCCTCTTCGACGAGTTTGCTGACAAACTGCTTGTAGACTTTCTTGTGCACCACCAGGCGCGACGAAGCGGTACAACGTTGCCCGGATGTACCAAAGGCGCCCCAAATGGCGCCTTCGACAGCAAGATCGATATCGGCATCGTCCATGACGATAATCGCGTTCTTCCCACCCATTTCGAGCGAGCAGATCGCGTTTCTTTCGGCGCACGCCGACGCGACGGTACGACCGGTCTCAGTCGAACCGGTGAACGAGATCAAACGCAATGCCGGATGGTTCGTCATCGCCGCCCCCACCGTTTCGCCGTAACCAGTGACGAGGTTGACCACGCCTGGCGGAATGCCGGCTTCTTCACAAGCCTGCACCAGGTTGTACGTCGAAAGCGGAGTGTCTTCAGCGGGTTTTAGCACGACGGTGTTGCCGCAGATCAGCGCCGGGATCAGTTTCCACGACGGGATCGCCATCGGGAAATTCCACGGCGTGATCAGGCCGCACAGTCCGACGGGCTGACGCATACACATCGCAAACTTGTTGCGCATCTCGGCGGGCGTCGTGAAGCCATGAAGACGGCGACCTTCGCCCGCGGTGTAGTACGTGCAGTCGATCGCTTCCTGAACGTCGCCGCCGGCTTCTTTCAGGACCTTGCCCATCTCGCGCGTCATGTCGGCGGTGAACTGGTCCTTGTGACGGATCAGAATCTCGCCGAGACGAAACAGCAACTCGGCGCGCTTCGGCGCGGGCGTGTTGCGCCAGCGATCGAATGCGCCTTGCGCGGCGTTGACGGCAGCGTTGACGTCATCGCTGGTCGAGAGCGGAAAGCGGCCGACGATGTCGCGCGTGTCGGCGGGGTTAATGTTTTCGAACATCTCGCCCGACTGACTGCCGACCCACTCGCCGTTGATGTAATTTTGATAGTTCTTTACTGCAGCGCGCGCAGCGGTGCGAGCGGACAGTTTGCCGCTCGTTTTTGAGATTGCCTTCTTTGCCTGAGCCATAAGTATTGCCGATTGCCGATTGAAAAACCGTGTCTGATAGAACTTAAAGGCTCGAGACTTACTGTCTCGGAAAACTCTTAAGCTCAGACCGACTGCGCCAATTGGCAATCGCCAATCGGCAATGTCTTTATTGATAAGTGAACTGCACGATTAACGGCACCAGCCGTTCACCCTTTTGATCTCGTGCCAGTCTGGAAACATTTAGCACAACCGGATCGCCGACCTTGAGCGTGTTCAGCACGCGCTGGAAGTCAGCGAGCGAACTAACCTGCACGCGATTGATGCGCGTGATTGCGTCGCCTTCAATTAGTGCGGGGGAGTTTGTAGGCGGTATGCGAATCTCCGCCATGAGCCCGTTTGCATCGACGTCTTTCACGTACAGCCCCTTTGTGCCGGCGACTTGTCGATCGGCCAGGAGTTGCGGCGTGATCTCGGCGAGAGTGATGCCGAGTCGCAGAGTGTTACCTTTCGGGTTCGCGCTCTTCGGACTGGGCTTAGGCGTCTCTATCAACTCTCTCTGCGGCGGTCGTTCGCCTAAATTGACCGCAACGTTCTTCCGTTCGAGTTTGCCGTTTACCTCGCGCAGAAACCCAAGCTTCACCTGCTGGCCCACGGGCGTACTGGCGATTCGTTGAATCAGATCCTGCGCGTTGGTGATCGGCTGGCCGTCCAATTCCACAATGATGTCGTTCCCGACGATGCCGGCAGCGGCGGCGGGTGTTTGTTCGCCGTTCTCAGCCGTGCCGACAAAGGTCACGATCGCGCCTTTCGCTTCCGGCAGACCATAAACTTTGGCGAACTCGTCGTGGACAGATTCGAGATTGATACCCAGATAGCCGCGCTTAACTTTCCCCTGCGCAACGATCTGTTTGTAAACGAAACTTGTTTCGTTGGCCGGCAATGCGAAGCCGATGCCGTTGTAGTCGCCGGTGGAAGTCGCAATCTGTGAGTTCATGCCGATGACTTCACCGCGCATGTTCACCAACGGACCACCGCTGTTGCCGCGATTGATCGCTGCATCTGTCTGCAGGAAACGCTGGAATACGTTGAAGAACGGACTCTCGCGTTCCTTCTTCGAAATAATGCCGGCGGTGACTGTTTGATCGAGACCGAACGGCGAACCCATCGCGAGCACCCAGTCGCCGACTTGAGCGCTGTTCGAATCGCCGAGCGTGACGGTCGGCAGATCTTTCGGCGTGTCGATCTTGATCACGGCGACGTCTGTTTCAGTGTCGACGCCGACGACGGTGGCGCGGAACTTTTCACCTGACTGCAACCCCACCGTGATCCGCGTTGCGTCTTCAATGACGTGGTGGTTCGTCAGGATGTAGCCCTTGGCATTGACGATGAACCCGCTGCCGACGCCTCGTGGTGCGCGTCGTGGACGGCCGCGAAACATTTCGAGCAAAGGATTGGTCGTTTCGTCTTCTTTGTCGTCGTCTTTTTCACTTGTCTCAAGCTGCGCCTGGGTGGTTTCGATATTGACGACCGCGGGCTCCACACGGCGAGCGATTTCTGCGAACGAAGCTGACAGCGCTTCAGGAGCGCGCGCGATTTGCGCGTCGCTTTGCGCGATCGTCGGGCGGCCGGACAGCATTGCCCCGATGCCAATCCCCGCGATCAGGCACGCGACACCGAGCGCAGCGATCCAAACGCGGAGCTTTCGCAGAATTGCTCGTTCTTGTTTTGTCGTGTGGTCGCCAGACGGGTCAAACATGTATCCACCACCTTTCGAGAAAGGGGTAGAGTATAGCTAAACGGCAGGTCTGCGAGCAATTTATCCGGCTTAATCGATGGTCGTGCAGTTTGAAGGTATTTGCTCCCGCAAAGGCGCAAAGGCGCCAAGAGAATCAATGAATTCAGGGTGTTCTTTCTTCTTTGCGCCTTTGCGCCTTTGCGCCTTTGCGGGAAATCTTAGTTAACTGCACCACTACCGGCTTAATCGGTGTTTCGCAGGAGGACTTTAAGGACGCCCTTGGCCCGGGCGCGTTTCATGGCGTTAACGCCGCGGGAAAGTGAATATTCTTCGCTGATCAGGCTGTCGACATCGATCGAGCTTCGTTTGAGTAAGTCGAGGGCTGGTCCGAGGCGACCGCAGCGCGATCCGACGATGGAGATTTCATCCACAACCACCCGAGCGGCGTTGATTTCAGTCGTACCGTGAAAGGTCGACTTCAACACCAGCTTGCCCTGCGGACGAAGCAGGTCGAGCGCGAGATTGAAGCCGCTCTCCGCTCCAGACGCCTCCACAACCACATCAAACTGCCGCACTCGCTTCGCCGCTTCCTTCGGCGTCGATGTTTCGATACCGCGCCGGGCCGCGATCCGTAGTTTCTCGTCGTGCTTGCCGATCAGAACCGTGGGCGCACCGGTCAGGGCAACCACTTGCGCGCACAACAGACCAAGCTTCCCGTCGCCGATCACGGCAACACGATCGTCGCGCGTGATCGGAACGCGTTCCAGAATCCCACAAGCTGCTGCGAGCGGTTCGGCGAACGCCGCGTGCTCGTCAGGAATACCGTCCGGTACGGGAAGTAGATTCACGGCGGGCAGTTGCAGAAACTCAGCATGCGCACCATCTCTGCCAACGATCCCGAGCACGGTGCGAGCAGCGCAATGACGCGGATCGCCGGCGCGACAGAGTTCGCATACGCCGCAGCCCGCGTTTATCTCACCAACAACTCGCCGTCCAACAAGTTTCTGATCGGCGTTCTCTTCAACGACGCCGACAAACTCGTGTCCGAGCGTCCCATTGAAACCAGCATAGCCGCGCGCAATCTCGAGATCCGTGTTGCAAATCCCCGACACCAGCACACGAACGAGCGCTTCATGCTCGTTGGCGGGTCTGGCGATGTCTTTTATTGAGAGTCGTTTCTTATCTACGCGGAGGGCAAGCATGGGCTTTGTACTTTGTACTTTGTACTTTGTGCTTTGTACTTTGTGCTTTGGGCTTTGTGCTTTGTACTTTGAACTTTGAGCTTTGTGCTTTGAACTTTGAGCTCTGTGGTTTGAATTCTGAGCTTTGGATTCTGTACCAGAACAAAGAACCAAGTACTAAGTACTAAGTACAAAGAACCAAGTACAAAGAACTAAGTACAAAGTCCCAAGTCCCGCGTCTTAAAAACTCTTACTCCGCGTATACGCATTCTGCGTGGTGAGTTCGATAATCTGTTTCGTTCCCGTAACCTTCAACGGCAACCGCCACTCGAGCTGTTCATCACCTTCGAGTGTGGCATGCAACAGCCAACTGCCGGGAGACAACGCCACCGTTCCCTGTCCCTGTTTGTCGAGACGCGCGCTGATCGGTCGTCCTTTGATGCGGTCCTTGAGAAAGTCTTCGAAACGCTTCCCGGCGCGCGGCTCAGTGAAGAACTCGTGACGCACGGCAACGATATCCACTTCGTACAAGCTTACGGAGACATCCAGCGGGGCGTTCGGACTATCGGGCGGCTGTCGCAACACGATCTGCAATGTCGCGGTGCCGCGATTATGTCGGTCACCGTTCCCACTCGTCGGTAGCTGCCGGTAGATGCTCCAGCCGGCGCCAACCAGCGCCAGGATTAGTGCCGCCTGCAAGGCGACGATAACGATTCCGCGGACAGTGAAAGGCGATTTCAAGCGTTACCCTTTAAACTTGCGCACAAAGCTGACTAACGATTCCACTTCGTTTTCGTTCAGCTTGTTACTGAATGACGGCATATTGCCACGAACGTTTCGCCCGTTCATGATCGAGTTGAAGATTCGTTCGTCGGTAACATCGTCATGCCACTTCGCATCGGTCAGGTCGCGCGCGTGACTGAACCTACCTTTCGACGACTGCGCTCGCCCGTCCGATCCGTGACATGACACGCAGTACCGGCGATACAACTGCGGCGCAGTGCGCGCCCCGTTGTTGCCCTGTTTCGCGGAAATGGCGACGCCCGCGAGCAAAACCAAAGCAAATAAAAACGTCACGAAGCAAGTTCGCATCATACAATTCGGCATCGGTCGTTAGTTTTGTGTATAGTGACAAAAATTTCAACCACAAACCGTAGCGTAGGACAATTCAATTGACGGAAATCGAGATCAGCAAGCTGCGAGAAGAGTGTGGCGTCTTCGGGATTTTTGGTCATCCCGACGCCGCGCGCCTGACCTACCTGGGTTTGTATGCGTTGCAGCATCGCGGGCAGGAGTCGTGTGG
>DATJKO010000162.1:0-2409 GCA_035491355.1 Pyrinomonadaceae bacterium | reverse complement strand
AGAGTCTGCCGAAACAATCATCGCCGCGAAGAATGAAGACGGGCAGCAGTTCGTGAGTGAAGTGTCGGACTTGATCTATCACCTGTTCGTTCTGCTGGTTGCGCGCGGTGTGAGTCTCGATCAGGTCCGCGACGAACTTGGGCGGCGACGAAAGGGAACTGATTGAAGACTATCGATCACGAACTTCTCGAGTTTGCGGTCGAACTGGCGCGAAAGGCCGGCGACATCACGCTCAAGTACTTTCGCAAGCAGCCGGAGACCACGATCAAAACCGACGGCAGTTACGTCACGATCGCCGACCGCGAAGCTGAGGCGTACATCCGGCGGCAGATCGCGATGCGGTTTCCCGACGACGGCGTTCTGGGCGAAGAGGAAGGTGAATCGCGTGGACGATCCGGCCGGCGTTGGATCATCGACCCGATTGACGGTACGTTTGCTTTCGTCCATGGCGTTCCGTTTTATGGCGTGTTGATCGCGCTCGAGATTGATAGTCAGATGAATGTTGGCGTGGTAAACATCCCCGCACTCACTGAGATCGTTTTTGCGGCGAGAGGCGTCGGATGTTTCTTCAACAACGAACCTGTGCGAGTCTCGGAGACAGCGAAACTGGAAGACGCGTTGTTATTGTCGACTGACTTCGACGCCTGTGAGCGTTACGGCTTTGGCGACGCCGCGCAGCGACTACAAGGCCGCGCG
This sequence comes from Pyrinomonadaceae bacterium, assembly GCA_035491355.1. Lineage (GTDB taxonomy): Bacteria > Acidobacteriota > Blastocatellia > Pyrinomonadales > Pyrinomonadaceae > PSRF01. The sequence continues at coordinate 1,713 of DATJKO010000162.1, read as the reverse complement.
AAGACAAGCCGAACGTGGGGTGACTGCTATGGTTATGTTCTTGTCGCCACCGGCCGTGCTGATGTGATGCTCGATCCGGTGATGAACCTCTGGGACTGCGCGCCGCTGTTGCCGATCATGGAAGAAGCGGGCGGCACGTTTACTGACTGGCGTGGCGTTCGCACCGCGAATGGCGGAAACTCGATCGCCACGAATGGGTTGTTGTTTGATGAGGTAATGCAGTTGGTGTCAGGATAATGCTCGTCATACCGGCAATCGATCTCAAGAACGGTTCGTGCGTGCGTCTGGTTCAGGGTAGAAAGGCGGACGTCACTGTTTACGATGCAAGTCCGGTTGAGATGGCGCAGCAGTTTGTGCGAGCCGGAGCGCGGATGATTCATGTTGTCGATCTTGATGGGGCGTTCAAGGGAGGCGAGTCGCCGAATCGAGCGGTGGTGAAGGAGATTGTTGCTGCGGTGGATGTGGCGGTTGAGTTTGGCGGCGGCGTGCGAACGATTGACGACGTCCAGCAACTTTGTGATGCGGGTGTGGCCAGGATCGTTTTGGGAACTGTCGCGGTTGAATCACCGGATCTATTAAGAGAGCTGATCTTACGCTTCGCGGACAGGATCTGTGTCGGGATCGACGCTCGGGCAGGGCAGGTAATGACGCGAGGTTGGGAGTCAGAAACACAAATCTCATCTGTGGATCTGGCGCGACTCGTTGCGGGCGCTGGGATTAAGCGGATCATTTACACCGACATCGCACGTGACGGTATGCTCACTGGCCCAAACATCGACCAGACTATCGCTGTTGCTCGCGCCGCAAACGTTCAGGTAACTGCTTCCGGCGGCGTGTCCAGTCTTGACGATATCAAACGTCTGCGCGACGCAGGCGAACCGCTGTTGGATAGTGTTATCGTTGGCAAGGCTCTCTACGAACAGAAATTCAAACTCGAAGACGCGATAAATCTATGAGCGAATCGATTTTTACTGCCGGGATTCTAAAAGACCATGTGGCTTTCGTAACCGGCGGCGGAACGGGTATCACTGGCGGCGTCGCGCGTGCACTCGCGGAAGCGGGAGCGTCAGTTGCACTCGTCAGTCGCAATTTGGACCACCTGCAACCTGCGGCCGACGCGATCAACGAGAGTGGTGGCAAGGCGATCGCGGTAGTTGCAGATGTGCGTCAACCTGAGGCCGTGGAAGCCGCTGTCGCGACGACTGTCGAACAGCTCGGAAAGATCGATATCGTCATCAACGGTGCAGCGGGAAACTTTCTCTGCAACGCCGAGCAGTTGTCGCCCAACGGGTTTGGGACCGTCGTCGACATCGATCTCAAAGGCACGTTCAACGTTTCGCGAGCGGCGTTTGCGCAACTGAAAGAGCATCGCGGCCAGATACTGAACATCAGCGCGACACTTCACTATCTCGGCACGCCGATGCAGCTTCACGTTTCGGCGGCGAAAGCAGGTGTTGACGCGTTGACGCGCAACCTCGCCGTCGAGTGGGGACGGTTTGGAATACGCGTCAACGCGATTGCTCCTGGTCCCATCGAGGACACGGAAGGAATGCAACGTCTGGTGCCCGAGCCGATCAAAGAACGTTTGAAGAAGGCCGTGCCGCTTGGTCGCTTCGGTCGCATCGCCGATATCGAAAAGGCGGCTGTGTTCCTGTGTTCGGACGCGGCGAGTTTCATCAGTGGCGCGGTGTTGGTGGTTGATGGCGGGCACTG
>DATJKO010000161.1:0-3087 GCA_035491355.1 Pyrinomonadaceae bacterium | reverse complement strand
TTACCGCGTATCTCGAAAAGACCGGGTTGCAACCTTACCTGAACGACCTGGGCTTCAATCTCGTCGGATATGGCTGCACCACGTGCATCGGAAATTCCGGACCGTTGGATCCCGCACTCGAGCAGATCATCGGTGAACGCGACGTGGTCGCGGCGTCGGTGCTGTCCGGCAATCGAAACTTCGAAGCGCGCGTCCATCAGAGTATCAAGGCAAACTTTTTGATGAGCCCACCACTCGTCGTCGCCTTCGCGCTCGCGGGACGAATCGATGTCGACATGACGAAGGATCCGCTCGGTACCGGCAAGGACGGTCAGGATGTTTACCTGCGCGATATCTGGCCCACCATGCAGGAGATCAAAGACCTGATGCACGCGGCGTTTGATCCGCAAACGTATCAGGATCTCTACAGCAGCTTCGCCGATCAGAATCCGCTCTGGAACGACATCCCCTCGAGCACGGGGAACGTGTATGAGTGGGAACCTGAATCGACGTACATTCGCGAGCCTCCATACTTCGACGGCTTCAGCAACACGCTCGAGCCTTTGTCGGACGTCAACGGTGCGCGGCCGCTCGCGATCTTCGGCGACTCTGTGACGACGGACCATATCAGTCCAGCCGGGGCGATCAAGCCCTCATCACCCGCAGGCTTGTATTTGCAGGAACGGGGAGTGGACATCAAAGACTTCAACAGTTACGGCGCGCGCCGTGGTAATCATGAAGTAATGGTGCGCGGAACCTTCGCCAATGTGCGCATCAAGAACCAGATGGTGCCGGGAGTCGAAGGTGGCGTGACGATCTATCAACCCGACGGCGATCGCATGAGCATCTACGACGCTTCGATGCGTTACCAGGAAGCCGGCGTACCGCTGGTTATCTTCGCCGGACAGGAGTATGGCACCGGAAGTTCACGCGATTGGGCCGCGAAAGGCACACGCCTGTTGGGCGTGAAGGCCGTCGTCGCACAGAGCTTTGAACGAATTCATCGCAGTAATCTCGTCGGTATGGGTGTGCTGCCGTGTCAGTTAAAGGACGACACCAGCGCGGCGTCGTTGAACCTTGACGGTACTGAGACGTTTGACCTGTTAGGCATCGGCGACGGCATCGAGCCGCTCGAAGAGATCACGCTGGTGATTCATCGGGCCAACGGCGAAACCGAAAAGGTACCGATCACGCTGCGTATCGATACGCCGATCGAAGTGGACTATTTCCATCACGGCGGCATTCTGCCGTTCGTGTTAAGACAACTGCTCGCGGGTACGACGGATTTCTAAACATGAAAAAATACCAGCTCTTTATCGACGGACAATGGGTCGACTCCGAATCCGGGAAAACATTCACCACGCCTAACCCTGCGACGGGCGAGCCGCTGGCTGAAGTCGCGGAAGGCGATAAGGCTGATGTCGACAAGGCAGTTGCGGCTGCGCGGCGCGCCTACGAAGGCAAGTGGTCGAAAATGAGCGCGCGCGATCGTGGACGTTTGCTCTACAAACTCTCGCAACTGATCGAACAGCACACGACGGAGCTCGCAGAAATCGAGACCGCCGACAACGGCAAACCGATCAAAGAATCGCTCTACGTCGACCTGCCGCAAGTCGTCGAAAACTTCGAATACTTCGCCGGTTGGACCACGAAGATCGAAGGCGAAACAATTCCCGTGCCGGGTCGAATGTTCAACTACACGCTGCGCGAACCGATCGGAGTATGTGGCCAGATCATTCCGTGGAACTTTCCGTTGTTGATGGCCGCTTGGAAACTCGCTCCCGCGCTGGCTGCGGGCAACACCGTCGTACTGAAGCCCGCGGAGCAAACACCAGTTGGCGCGATGGAACTCGGGAAGTTGATCCAGGAAGCTGGTTTTCCGGAAGGCGTGGTGAACATCGTTCCCGGTTTTGGCGAAACTGCCGGCGCCGCGCTCGCTGCGCATCCCGGTATCGACAAGATCGCGTTCACCGGTTCGACCGAGGTCGGAAAACTGATCGCCAAAACAGCCGCTAACAATCTGACGAAGGTTTCGTTGGAGCTTGGCGGCAAGGCGCCGAACATCGTCTTCGCTGATTCCGATCTGGATCAGGCAGTCGCCGGCGCGATGATGGGGATCTTCTACAACCAGGGTCAGGTGTGTTGCGCGGGCTCGCGGCTTTTCGTCGAAGAGTCAGTGCAGGACAAATTTCTGGCGCAGCTCAGTGAGCGTGCGGGAAGAATCGCCGTCGGCGATCCGATGAACAAAGCGACGCAGATGGGACCGCAAGTTTCAGCAGAGCAACTCAACCGGATCAAAGGTTACGTCGACATCGCGCGTGAAGAAGGCGCGACGGTTCTCACCGGCGGCGGCTCGCCATCGCTCGATGCGGCGTTTCAGAATGGTTACTTCTTCACGCCGACGATCTTTGCGGGCGTAAAGAACGAGATGCGCGTGGCGCAGGAAGAGATCTTCGGCCCCGTCGTCTCCGTCATCAGTTTCAAAGACGAAGACGATCTGCTTCGCCAGGCGAACGACACGATTTACGGGCTTTCGGCCGGGATCTGGACGCGCGACATCACGCGCGCGCACCGCTTTGCGCGCGAGATCAAGGCAGGTGTCGTCTGGATCAATACCTTCAACATGTTCAATGCCGCATCGCCGTTTGGTGGTTACAAACAGTCAGGCTACGGCCGCGAGATGGGCCGTCACGCGCTCGATCTTTACACACAGGTGAAGAGCGTCTGGGTCGATCTGTCAGGCCGGCCCATCGGCTGGTTCGGAAAGTGATGTTATGATTGCTGCCTCTCCCGAAGATGAATGCCAGACCATTGGAAGGAGACATTATGCAGGGTTTGCAAAAGGCCGCGGTTTTCTTTGCGCTTCTCGTGGGGACAGTGTTACTTACCGCCTGTCCCAGTCAGACCAACATCTCGAAGATCAACGCCGATCCCGATCGTTATCGCGGCAAGGAGGTCGGCATCGCCGGCAGGGTCACTGATAGTTACGGATTCGCGGGAGCCGGCGCTTACGAGATCGACGACGGTACCGGCAGGATCTGGGTAGCGACTAAGCACGGTGTTCCTTCGCGCGGTTCGCAAGTGGGCGCGAAGGGTTATGTCCATAAC
>DATJKO010000160.1:0-3410 GCA_035491355.1 Pyrinomonadaceae bacterium | reverse complement strand
CGGCGCACTCGTCGCGATAGGAACGATCTGGCAAGTGCAGCGTCACTTTCGCGAGATGCAACACAGCATGTTCGAAACGCGTCGTGAACGCACGTTCACCACGCAGCTGCTCGAAGGAATGGTTAGCGCTGTGGCCGCGATCGACGAAGACGATCGCATTCGCAGTGCCAATGCCGCTTTCTTCCGCATCTTTCCGCAAGCCAGTATCGGCGCGTCGGTGTTGGAGCGGTTCGCAGCTGACGACGTGATGAAGATTCTCGACACCGTCACAGCGGTGCGCGTCAACAAAGCGACCTATCACGGTCGTTACCTGGCCCACGTCGAAGACAGCGACAAGGCCTTCGACGTCTACTCCGCGCCACTGGCCATTAACGGAGATCGCGGACAAATCGTGACACTCGTCGATGCCACTGAAGCCGCCGAATCTGAGCGTACCTTGCGGCGCAGTGAGTCGTTGGCCGCAGTCGGTCAGGCGACCACCCAGGTGGCGCACGAGATCCGCAATCCGCTGGGCAGTATTCGACTCGGCGTCTCCATGTTGCGCGACAGCGTTAGCGATCAGGATGCACTGAACACGATCGAACTCGTAGAGCGCGGTATCAAGCACCTGAACAAGCTCGTCGTCGACGTCACCCAGTTTTCGCGACAGAAAGAGCTCGAGCGGTCGGAAGTGGATCTGCACGAGTCACTCGAACGCAGTCTTGATCTCGTGAGTGAACGGATTCAGGAGAAGAACGCGACCGTCGACACAGACTTCGCCGATGGGACGATCGTTGGACATTGGGACGCGTACCAGTTGCGCCAGGTGTTTGTTAACGTTATTGCCAATGCAGTCGATGCCAGTCAGGAAGGCGCGCAGGTCCGGATCTCGACCGAGTTGATAGCGCCGTCAACTGACGGCAATGGCCAGGGCGGGCGAGTTTATGCGCGCGTGGTGATTGCTGATGAAGGTAAGGGAATGGATCACTTGACGCGCGAGCGGATCTTCGAGCCGTTCTTCTCGACGAAGAAACGCGGCACTGGTCTGGGCCTCGCGATCGTCAAGCAGATCGTCGAACAACACGGCGGCCGAATTAGCGTTGCCAGCGAGGTGGGCCATGGATCGCGCTTCAGCATCGACCTGCCTGTTTAGAGTTTGGCAAACGCTCGTCGCGCCGCGGCGATCGTCTCGTCAATAATCTCTTCCGTATGCGCAAGGCTTACGAACGCTGCCTCGAATTGCGAGGGCGCGAGATAGATGCCCTCGTCCAACATCGCGTGGAAGAACCTTCCGTACAGCGCGCGGTCGCACTTGTTCGCGCTTTCCCAATCGACAACCGCACCGGCAGTGAAGAAGCTGGTCCACATTGAACCGACGCGATTGGTCACTGTCGTCAGTCCCGCCTCCTGCGCGGCGCGCGCGAGTCCGTCGCACAAGCGGCCCGATGAGTTTTCGAGAGTTTCGTAAACTGTTTTGTCGCGTAGCCGTCGCAACGTGACGAGTCCGGCAGTCATCGATAACGGATTTCCCGATAACGTGCCCGCCTGGTAAACCGGTCCTGCCGGAGCGACCTGACTCATGACTTCACGACTGCCGCCGTACGCGCCCACCGGTAGTCCTCCGCCAATGATCTTTCCCAGCGTTGTGATGTCGGGTCGAATCCCGTAACGCTCCTGCGCGCCGCCGCGAGCAAGACGAAATCCGGTCATCACTTCATCGAAGATTAGCAGCGCACCGTGTTTGGCGGTCAGACCGCGTACCGCTTCGAGATAACCTTCGCGCGGTGGCACACAACCCATGTTTCCCACCACTGGTTCGATGATCACCGCCGCGATGTCGGCGTGTTTGATGAAAGTGTCCTCGAGCGCCTGCGTGCTGTTGAAGGGAAGCGTGATCGTGTTCTCCGCGAGAACAGCCGGAACACCGGGACTATCCGGAAGGCCGAGCGTAGCGACTCCCGATCCGGCTTTCACGAGCAAACTGTCGCCGTGTCCGTGGTAACAACCTTCGAACTTCACGATACGCGTGCGTCCGGTGGCACCACGAGCGAGACGAATTGCAGACATCGTGGCTTCGGTACCACTACTCACCATTCGCACCATTTCGATCGACGGAACCGCATCGACTACTTCCTGCGCGAGTTCGACTTCGAGTTCCGTCGGCGCGCCGAAACTCGTGCCTCTCGTAGCGACTTCCTGCAGCGCGGCGACAACTTCGTCGTCCGCATGGCCCAGGATCATCGGGCCCCACGATCCGACGTAGTCGATATAGGTGTTGCCGTCGACATCAGTAAGGCGAGCACCTTTCGCTGACTTGATGAAGCGAGGCGTGCCACCGACGCCGCGAAACGCGCGCACAGGAGAGTTCACTCCACCGGGAATCAGGTCGACTGCGGTTGCGAATAGCTTTTCTGATTTCGTTTGCATGCTTGACCGCCGATTATAATCTACTCACCGCTTCCTTCGGTTCCACGGTGAGGGAACGAAAGCGCGACAACCGGACGAGACCCGGTGCGGCGCCTTTCGGCTTCGAGAGAAACTTTCGTTCGGTGTAGTGGATGACGACCTTCGCGTCGCCGCTTGCCTGGCTGAATTTTCCTGCCAGTTGCGCCGCTTCGATGATCGTCCGGTGCGGGATCTCTTTGCGCGTCGGATTGCGAACTACCACGTGCGAACCGGGATAATCACCGGCGTGCATCCACAGGTCATTCGGATTCGCGACGCGAAACGTAAGCGTGTCGTTATCTCGGGCGGTGCGTCCGACGAGAATCTCGTAACCGTCGGTCGAGAGATAACGACGTACGCCGGGGATGCTTTTCGTCTCTGCAGCTTTGCCCTTGGCAGTCTTTGGCGACGGCCGCGCGTCGGCTTTGTCGAAGCTCTCCAGAGCGGCGACGTCTTGCTGTTCGATGATTTGTTCCAGCTTCTGCGCGCGAGTTAGCAGCCGCTCGATTTCGCGATCGACACAGGTGAGCCGTGTCGCGATCTCCTCGCGGGCGTGCTTCGCTTTGGTGTACAGCCGAAAACGATGGGCCGCTTCGTCCTGCAACGAAGTGTTCTCGTCGATCTCAAACTCAATCTGCGGCGTGCCTTCCGAGTAATAATCGCTAACGACGACCTTGGGTCCGTGCCGCACGGCAGTGGCGATGTTGGCGAGCAACAGATCCCCGGCTTTCTTGTGCTCCTCCGGATCGCCATGTCCGGCGAGGTCCTGCTGAAGATGTTCTTTCAACTTCCGTTGACGCTGTATCGACGTCCGCAGGCGAGAACGCAAAGCACCGGCGCGCGAGTCGAAAGTCCTGGTCGCGTCGATTGCGGTGTAATACGCGTCCGCATACGCAGACGGCGATCCGGACGGAATATCGGGAATGGCGCTGGCGGCGTCTCGTGATGGTGACGCCGGTGGCGAATAGATATCGCCCGGCGCTTGC
>DATJKO010000159.1:0-1946 GCA_035491355.1 Pyrinomonadaceae bacterium | reverse complement strand
CATTGGACCACTCGTCCTCTGGCTGTTTCCGGATACCAGTCCGGAAACAATGCTTACGATCCACGTCTTCACTCGAAAGATCGCGCATTTGACGGAGTACGCGATCCTCGCCCTTCTTGCTGCCCGAGCTTTTCGCGGCTCGTCGCGGGTCGGCTTGCGAGCGCGGTGGCTTCTCGCTTCTCTGGTACTCATTGTTGTCTATGCCCTCGTCGATGAGTATCATCAGTCCTTCGTTCCCTCCCGTAGCGCGTCGATTAACGACAGCCTGATTGACATGATCGGCGGTTTTGCCGCTTTGTTCCTTGTCTGGCGCCGCGACTGGTTTTCGTCACCCCAGAGGCGTGCATCAAATTCCCCCGTGTGATCGTATAATCCGGCTGGTTTCGATTCTGTCAGGAAAATGAGGCTCAAATGGGAATACTTGACCGCCTAAGCCCGAGTTCGCAGTTCATCGAGGTCATCGAGTGGCTCGACGACAGCACCAATACTCTCGTGTACCGGTTTCCGGTGAAGGACCAGGAGATCAAGAACGGCGCGCAGTTGATCGTGCGCGAATCGCAAGCTGCGGTTTTTGTACATGAGGGTCAAATCGCAGATCAGTTTCCCCCGGGCCGATACACGATCGACGGCGGCAACACGCCCATTCTTTCGAAGCTGGGCGCCTGGAAGCACGGTTTCAACTCACCCTTCAAATCAGAGGTCTACTTCGTTAATACGAAGCAGTTCACGGATCTGAAGTGGGGTACGCCGAATCCCGTCATGATGCGCGACACCGACTTCGGCATGGTCCGACTGCGTGCTTTCGGAATCTATTCCATGCGGGTCGCCGAACCAAAGGCGTTCATCTCGGAGATCGCCGGAACGAACGCGCACTTCGTAACCGAGGACATTGAAGGTCAACTCAAGCGAACGTTGGTGAGCGGTTTCAGCGACGCACTTGCCGAGTCGAAGATCGCCGCGCTCGATCTCGCGTCAAACTACGACGAGCTGTCAGCACTGACACGGCAAAAGTTGAACGAAGAGTTCCAGTCATTTGGTTTGCAGTTGACGAAGTTCCTTGTTGAGAACATCTCGTTGCCACAGGAAGTGGAAGCGGCGATGGACAAGCGCACTTCGATGGGTGTGATTGGCGACGTTAGTCGCTACACGCAATTCCAGGCTGCTGATGCGATGCGCGATGCAGCACAGAATCAGTCGGGCGGCGCCGGCACGGGTGCTGGACTTGGCGCCGGTTTTGCGATTGGGAATGCGATGGCCGGCGCGATGACGGATGCAATGCGGCAGTCGCGAGAAGGTGGCGGTGGCGCCGCGCAACCGGCTCCTGCACAGAACGCGGGTATTCCTTGTGCTAGCTGTGGCCACCGGAATCTACCGGATGCGAAGTTCTGTGTGGAATGCGGTGCGAAGCAAGGCCCGGCGAAGTGTTCCAACTGTCAGTCAGATTTGGCCCCCGGAGCAAAATTCTGCAACGAGTGCGGGCAGAAGGTTTGAGCACCGCTAAGCAGGTGTAATCCTCATGCTGAGAGCGTTGACGCGTCCCCGTCGGGTAGTCATCACGGGCATGGGGTGTGTCACGCCGTTGGGCATCGGTCGCGAGGCATACTGGCGCGGACTCCTTGCTGCTGAGAGCGGAGTCCGCCGCATCGCTGCTTTTGATCCGTCCAGTTTTCCAGTTCAGATTGCTGCTGAAGTTCCCTCCTTCGATTGGGAAGCACAACTCAACCCGAAAGATCGCAAGCATGTGCCACGCACCGTGCCGCTGGCACTCGCGGCAGCGCGTGAAGCCCTCGAGGACGCACAACTCTTTCCCAATGATCTATCGCTTGAGGAGCGCCGCGCGATCGGAGTTGAGTTAGGTACCGGTGGCGGCGGACTCGCGTTCACCGAACAACAGTACGAGTACTGGTACGTTGGTCCAACCAGCAAAGCGAGTGTCTACACGATTC
>DATJKO010000158.1:0-3909 GCA_035491355.1 Pyrinomonadaceae bacterium | reverse complement strand
CGCCTGGAACGTTCCGAAGAAGAACAACTTGTTCTTGATTACGGGTCCACCCAGCGAAAAGCCAAAGGTGTTTTGACTGAACTGCGGCACTTCAGTTAGTTCCGACTGCGACTTCTGCCCCGGCGTCAACGAGTCGAATGCCGAGTTCTGAATGATGTCATAAGCCGAGCCGTGAAACTGGTTCGAACCGCTGCGCGTGATGACGTTTACGACCGCACCGCCCGCGCGCCCGTACTCCGCGGAGTAGTCGCCACCTAACACGGTCACTTGTGAATATGCGTCACGGACAGTTGGTTGATAAACCTGGCCCGTGATCGAGTTGTCGTTATTGTCCAAACCATCAATCAACTGATTGTTGCCACGCGGTCGCAAACCGTTGATCGAAAACTCCGTGCCTTGCACGAAGCCTGCGGCAACACCGTTCGCGCCACCGACGTCTGCGACACCCGGAAGTGTGAACACGAGGTTGACGGGGTTGAGACCAAGCACCGGCAGATCGCGGATCTCGCGTTCGCCAAGTGTGTTGACGCGCGTGCCGTCGGCGCTTTGCACGACGACTTCATTCGCCGCACTTACGACGACTTCCTCAGTGGGACTGCCGATTTCGAGTTTCAGCGGAAGATTGACAGTCTGCGCTGCGTTGACTTCGATGCGATCGAGTTTGGCGGTCTTGAATCCCGGGGCCGAAGCTTCAAGCATGTAAGCTCCGGGATCGACCGCGTCGAGACGAAAACTACCATTGCTGTCGGCGACGGTATCGCGCGACGTGCCGGTAGTGAGATTTGTGATCTTGATTGAGGCGTTAGCAATGCCGGCGCCGTTCGGATCTTCGACGGTGCCGCTGACGAACCCCTTGCTCGTCTGCGCTGACGTTGAGCTAAACGCGCCCAACACCAGAACGACGACAAGGGTAAAAAGAATTTCTAACCTCTTCATACTACGAAACTCCTTTGTACCTGCTCCGATGTTTCGGAGTCTTTGTTCCTTTCCGAGTCTCTGACTGTTTGCCTCATCGACTATTTGATCGTCCGAGTTCTCGGAGGCTGTTTGATCGCCTGGGGTGCGAATAATTTTCGGTTCACTTCAGCGCCAGTACTTTGCTCCGAACTTTCGGAGTACGTGCGAGAGCAACCGGATTAAGACGATTAGTAGAGGCGCAAGAGACGTGCCCGCGGAGTGGTCTGGCGGTCAGGCCCGTTCGTCACTCGGCCCTCCCGCTTCGTCCCAAGCGTGGTTGATGAATTTGGATTTGCAGAGTGAGGCATTGAGACGTTTGGATCTGAAAGGAGATCCGTCTCGCTATGCATGTTTGGGCGTGTTTGGAATTTCGGATTAAAACAAGGATCAAACAGCTTCTGACTGCGACGAGAAATTGAATTCTTTTACTTTCAGCGCCGGCAGTAGTGCAGCGTTGCCGCCCTGACCCTCGGAATTGCCGACTCGTTCGGGTTTTCCGATCATGTCGATGTTGCCGGGCGCAAGCAATGCCATCACGCTTTGATTGAAGCGGAAGTTCTTCACGGCATACTGAATCTTTCCCTTTTCGATGTACCAGATGCCGTCGCGCGTCAGACCGGTTTGCAACGCGGTGCGCGGATCGACGCCGCGGATATACCAGAATCGACCGAGCAAAATTCCGCGGTCCATCGACTTGATCATTTCGTCAAGCGAAGCCGCCGGTTGAGAACTTTCGATGATGCTGTTGACTGGTCCAGGCGTCACTTGTTTGTTCTTTTGCTTCGCCCAGAAACGTGAGTAAACGAGGTTCTCCAGCACGCCGTTGCGCACGAGATAGATCTTCTCGGCGGGCAATCCACCCTGCGCCGATTTCGATCCGGGAAGTTCGGGATGCCAGGGATCGCTGTAAACGTTCAACCGTTCGTCGAAGATCTTCTGGCCGATCTTCGTGCCGCCACCGGGAGCGGAAAACGGGCTGCGGCCTTCTTCAGCACTGCGAGCGTCGAAACTGAAAGCGAGTTGGCCCACGAGATCGGCGACTGCTTGCGGTTCGAGTATGGCGGGATAAACGCCCGGCTCCAGCACGCGCGGATTTTTCGCGTCGAGCGCTTTACGAATCGCTTCGTTTGCGATACGAGCGGTGTCGAGTTTTGCGACGTCGAAATGGTTTCGCAGGAAATAACCCGAGCTCGTTCCATCGGCCGTCCGGGCCGTCATGCCGAGACTTACCAGGCTTCCTCGATCGTAAATAAAGTTTCCGTTCTTCGTGAGCGAAGCTCCGGCTGAGCCGCGCGCCTGGTGAAAACCAGCGCCAATCACTTTCGACTTCTCGCAAGCGGCGATGGCGTCGTTGATCGTCTTCGCGCGGCTGGTCAGCGAAATGTTCGACGTCGCCTCGGCGTAGCCGTCGACTGGTTTGTAAGTTTGTTTGCCGAGTGTCGGCATGTACTCACGATCGACGGGCGAGATGCGGGCGAGTTGTTCGGCGACCGCAACGGTTGACTTGAGCGACTCGTCGTCGATCTCGTTCGTTGACGCTGAACCACGCTTGCCGCCGATCCACGCGGTGACGCCGACGGTCACGTTCTCGCGTGCACCGCTCGTTGTAAACGCGTTCGCTGCGAAACGAAGATGGCCGTAGTTTTCGCTGTTGACGCTTACGATCGCATCGTCGGCTTTCACATAACTCATCAACTTTTCACAGATACTGCGCGCCTCTGTTTCAGTGAGTAGCATCTCGGATCTCCTCAGTGTCGACTAATAAACTCTTTCTGACTTCTCTGCGTATCTCTGCGTTCCTCTGCGGCTCTGCGTTAAATATGAAGGTGCAAATCATCTACCGCCGAGCCGCAGAGGAGCACAGAGCAGATCTCTAAAGTAGCGCAAGCTCTTAAGACGTGGCCTTCGCCGCGGTGTTGAGCACGTTCACTTGGCGGAAGCGAGCCGGGGGACAACCGTGACTCACCGCGTTCGACTGTCCGGGTTCGCCCTTGCCGTCGTTGAAGCTGCCGCCGAGTTCGTAACTCGCCTGCCCACCGAGTCCGTCCAGGGAATTCCAGAAATCAGTGGTGCGCGACTGATACGCGACGTCGCGCAGCATCTCGCCGCGCTTACCATTCTTGATCTCCCAGAACACCTGTCCGCCAAACTGGAAGTTGTAACGCTGCTGATCAATCGAGTAGCTGCCGTCGCCGTAGATCAGAATGCCTTTTTCGACGCCGGCGATCAGATCGTCGAGAGTCTTGTTATCGGCGCCCGGCTCGAGCGAAACGTTGGGCATGCGCGGGAACGAAATGCTGCCCCAACTGTCGCTGTGATTGCAGCCGTACGACTTCTTGCGCCCCGTCGCCGCAGCGAGATCGCGTGTCGTCTGCCAATCGACGAACAACCCGTTCTTGATCAAGTGCCAACGCTGACTCGGAACGCCTTCGTCGTCGTAACCAACAGTCGCCAAACCGGCTGGCTGAGTTCTGTCGGCAACGAAGTTGACCAACTTTGACGCGAATTGAAGTTTGCCAAGCTTGTCTGGTGTTAGAAAACTCGTACCGGCATAGTTCGCTTCCATCCACAGCGAACGGTCGAGTTCTGTCGGATGACCCACTGACTCGTGAATCGTCAACCACAGGTGCGACGGATGCAGCACGAGATCGTACTTGCCCGCCTCGACTGATTTCGCCTTCAACTTCATCACCGCTTCTTCGCCCGCCTGCTGCGCTTCGCGCTTCCAGTCGTGCTTCTCGATGTACTCGTAACCCATCGACTGTGGGCCACCGAGTGCGCTGCGCGATTGGAAGTCGCCGTTCGCGCGGTTAATCGCGGTGACGTTGAAGTTTGGATTCGCGCGAATGATGTACTGATCGATAACCGAGCCGTCAGTCGACGCGTAAAACTTCTGCTCGTTCACCCAACCCATCGACGAGTTCACAAAACTGACGCCCTGCGTCTTCATTG
>DATJKO010000157.1:0-2805 GCA_035491355.1 Pyrinomonadaceae bacterium | reverse complement strand
GTCCCGGGAGGGAAGACGCTTCTGGGGAAGTTGGAGTTTTTTTCGTCATGAATCAGTGTTAACCGGCGAAGTCAGCGCCTCGGGGCTGGTTTTCCGCCGTCGCCTCCGTGCCGGCGCGTCTTCAACGCGACTGTCGATCGTGGCAATCGCCGCGAGCACCAGAAACAGCAGCGCATTCGAAGTGGTGTGCAGTGTGAAATCGAAAAAGCTGTGCACGAGGACAGCAAAACATCCGCTCAGCGCCGCAAGCGCAACGCCGCGCCGGAAATCGTCTCGCGACCTCGCGCGCGACAGGGCCTTGAAAAAAAGCAGTGCTACAAAACTCAACGCCAGCACACCGCCCACGATGCCCGCGTCAGAGAGCACTTGCAGGTAATCGTTGTGCGCCTGCTCCAACCGGAAGAGCCCGTTGCGCGTGTCGTACCTCGTGTAGATCACACCGAACGCGCCGAGTCCCGTCCCGATAAGCGGATGCGCTTTGATGATGTCGAGCGTCACTGCCCAGAAATGCGCGCGGCCCGTGGTCGGATCATCAGTGTTCACACTGTCGATAAAACGATTGATCGAGAACTCGCCACCCAGCAACACCACGCCTAAGAACAAACCGAAGAGCAACGCACCCGCCAGTCCGAGTCGCCCGGCTAGACGTTTTATCCGTCCTGACTTCCGATGTCGACGCTCACTCGGCTTACGCCAGATCGCAGTCACGACAGTAAGAAACAGAATCTCAGCCACCAGACTGATGATGCCGCCGCGCGACGCTGTCATCACCAACGCGACCCCCATCAGTCCGGCGATAAAACCGTACAAGATCCTCTTTTCCTTATCGACAGCGCCTGCAAAGAGCAATCCCAGCGGCAACGCAATCGTTAGTTCCATGTAACCGGCGAAGTGGTGTCGATTAATAAATGGACCAAACGCCGTGCTCTGGGTGAGCTCGCGCATCCAGTAGACCTTCGTCGGGCTGGTGAACGACTGCGTCAGACCGAAGATTGCGAGACAGAATCCGAAGATCATGATCGTCCGCACCATCAAGCGCAGGCGATGCGGCGTGTCGATAAATACCAGCGTCGCGGAAAAGTAGATCAGCAGTGTCGCAAACCACACCATCACGAGCCGCGTCGAATGCGGATCGAACGACAACGTATTCGAAACACCGATCGACAGCGCGGCATTGTTCGCGACTTCACGCAACGGCAGTAGCTGAGCGAGTCCGAGTACAAGCGCACCGAGCAACGGCAGTTGCAGCGCGTTCCGGCTGACGCGCAACGTTCCGAGACGCCATGAGTCCAACACCCACAGGATCATGATCGTCAGACCACCGAGATTAAATAACCCCATGGCCCAGTAGTGCACCGTGCCGTAAGCCAGCGCGGACATGACGATGGCGACACAGATCACGAGGAACGCAAACCGGCTCGCGAGCGTGTGACGAATGCGATACACCTCGCGGTCCTGCGAACTCCGCGCGGCCAACGGTTGCGCCTCGGAAACCGCGAGCACGCTAACGTCGTCGTTTGATACTGAAGTCGTCATACCAAATCGAACCAAAAATCGGACAGATCGGAATCTCTTCGTCGCTACAGCTGACGCGAGCGATCCTGAGTATCACCGCTTCCGTTTTGCCGCCCGTCTTGAAAGGCAGACTCACACGGTTCCACTCAACGCTGCCGCTCGGCGCCTGCGGCGAACTCACCAGGGTTGCCCCGTCCGCCGCGTCGAGCACCTGGACCATCGGCGCGCTTCCTGTTTCCAGCTTCTCGGTCGAGAAGTAATACTCGAAATCGTATTCACTGTCGGCCGCCACCGGAATCAGTTGCGAGATGTTGAGCGCCTCGAGATTGGTGCGCACCTGAAACGCGAGTCGCAAACTCCGAGCGCCGACATTACTCTTCGTCGGATCGATGCCGACCTGGAGTTGCGGTACCGGTTTGACCTGCCAGCCAAACGCCATTTCCGGGCCGTAGTTGATCACTTCTTCGAAACTGCCGTCGAAGACTTTGCCGAACTGCACCTGGTAGCGTTCGTTCGTGGCGATGTCGTTCCACACTCGCACTCCGTCGTGAAAACGCCTCGCCAGGATGAGATTGCCAACCAGCGAATTTCCGATCTCGTGATTGGCCTTCTTCTCGTCGGCGGAGAGCATGTCCCAAACGCGCAGGCCGTCGTCGTGACGTTGCAGGCCGAACAAGTAAAGCGCGAACTTCGCACGTGTCTCGGCGCTTTCGCCGATAGCTTTCTTCAGTCCTTCGAGGTCGTCGCTGTAGATGGCCCACAGAAAATTGAACTGCTGTGGTTGCAGGTCTGCGTCGGCTTCGGCGGCGAGACGCAACTCCTTGAAAGCCTCTTCATAACGACCACTGCGAAGCAGAAGGTTCCCGAGATACCAACGCGGATAAGCGTATGCCGGCGCAAGCTCGACGGCTTTTCGCAACGCCAGCTCGCTCTTCACGCTGTCGCCGGTCTGTTCATGCGCCGTTCCGAGCGCCATCCAGAAACGGTAGTCGTTCGGCGAAAGACTCACGGCGCGTTCGTATTCCGCGATGGCCTTCGATTGCTGATCGAGCGGCAGTAGCTTTTGCGAGACCTGGGCCATGCGCCAGTGAGTCAGTGCGTCGTTCGGCGCAAAAGCCAGTGCCATTTCGGCGGCATCGAAGGTCGTCTGCGCGGGGTTGTAATATTCGGCCATGGTGTTGCCGAGATACCAGCGAACGACGTAGTACGACCACACGGCCGCCGCCGCGAGCAGCAGGATCAGCACCACTCTCACAATCGGGTTTCGGACCTTTACGTGTATTAATTCCT
>DATJKO010000156.1:0-2288 GCA_035491355.1 Pyrinomonadaceae bacterium | reverse complement strand
GAAGCGCAGGAACGCGTCGAAGCTACGACGCGCATTCGCATCGGCGATCGTCATCGGGTCGGACTCACTGCTTCCGGCTTGCGTTTAGACGCGCCTGTCTGGACCAGTTCAATCAACAATCAAGATTCGTTGCGCGGCCAGATTTCGCTGCGTGCGATCGATGAGTGGATTGTCCGCGACGGCATCGTCATCGTGATGGGGCTTGACTACTCGCGCTTTCTCGGCGCGGGGGGCGCGCACTCAATCACGCCGCGTTTCGGAGTCCAGTATGACGTGAACGCACGAACGCGAGTGAAAGCAGCTTTCGCGTCGGGTGGCGATGAAGACGGAATCCAAAGCGTAGCTACGTTCGAAGACGAGCAGGTGGTTTTTCGTGGCAACTCAGTTCGGCCAGTAGCCTTCATCGATGGCCAGGCTGTGCTCGAACGCAGTCATCGTCTCGAGTTTGGAATTGAACGAGTACTCGACAACAACTCGAACGTCGAAGCAACCGCCTTCTTTGATACTACCAGCGGACGCGGCGTCGGCTTGATGAGCCTTCCCTCGACGGCATTCTCAGGCAGTGACGCGGGCGATGCATTTATGAGCGTCGCTAATCAGCAAGGTTCTTCGCGCGGCATGCGCGTCGTTTACACCCGACGTTTGAATCGCGTTTGGACCGCCTCCGCGGGTTACGCGTTTGGACGCGGCCAGCGCCTGTCGGCGTCCGGCTTTACCACTCCGGCGGAATTGTTTGAAAACGGATTGTTCCAGACTGCCGCGCTGCAGGTCGGAGCTGGTTTCCACACCGGAACGCAGGTGCACACGATCCTGCGCTTCTCGCCCGAAGCGACAGTGTTTGCCATCGATCCGTTCGCCGGTCGTTTGGGTGTTTACGATCCATCGTTGAGCATTCAGGTGACGCAAGATCTGCCGAGCTTTGGCCTGCCGGTTCGGGCTGAAGCGATTCTCGATGCGCGCAACCTGTTAGACGCCCAATCGAGTACAGAGAATGGTGATGTGTTGACTTTTGTCGGAACGAATCGACGGTCCGTGCGTGGCGGAATCTCAGTCAGGTTTTAGCGACGCGCTACATAGCGCTCGATAGAGTGAGCGGTCCGCCAAATACTTCCTCCTCGTCACGCTCCCTTCATCGAGTTGCTCTAACCAGTCGCCCTATATAGGCCCACGGCCTTCCAAATTCTCGGACAACTCCGAAAAGTTGGATGGTTCGCTTGCTGAGAAATCAATTCGAGCAAGCAAAACAGTGGGTACATTCCTTGCTTAAAAAGGTCGGATCGGCCGGTTCAAAAGAATCGGGTAGGAAGTTGGAGATCAGTGAAGGGATCGGTACTCACAACTAAGACGTGGTTCCTGCTAATCGGCGCAGCGCTTTTGATCAGCGCCGGTGTACTGAACTTTCGCCAACGCGCGGCCCATTTGACGCCTATGTGGGACGGCGTGACCTGGATCGATACCAATCAAGGAATCGTCGCCAAGAGCATCGAACCAAACTCCGCGGCTGACCGGGCACGGCTACTTCCGGGCGATCGGCTGGTGGGCATCAGCTTCGACGGCCGAGGCAAGCCGGACGAACTCAGACGAGCTCGAGACGTCAACATGTATCTCGAGGAGGCGGGCGTCACCGGCGAGTTGCACTACCTGATACAACGGCCTTCGTATCCTTCCGAAACCTGGGAATACTGGGCCGACCTCGACGGCATTTCCCGGATCGACAAGTGGACGCCACGTGTTCTGTACGTCAACCTGATCGGCGTTATTTATCTCCTCGTCGGCTTCTTTGTACTTTTCAAACAAGGCGGTCGCGCACCCTACGCGCTTCATTTCGCGACGTTCTGTCTGGCGGCGTTTGTCTTTCACTTCTACACGCCGGTCGGGGCTTATGACGATCTCGATCTGGCGATCGGATTTCTCGACTCCGCCGCGTTCATTCTGTTCGCGCCCTTGTTTGTACACTTCTGCGCGCTCTACCCAACGCGACAACAACTGTCGCCCAGTCGACGTTGGCGCGCGGTGTTGTTTTACGTTCCATCTTTCTTCCTGCTGATCTTCACGATCGTCGTTTTTCTGCGTGACGAGATGGCGAAAGCGGTTTCGGGTCTGAAGAACATTCCCATCACGGAACCGATCGTTGGGATCCTGTACTGGTTGATGATGGCGCACTTCGCAATCGCGCTCGTCGCGGGCGCGGTGCTGTTGATGCGGACGCTGATTAACGCGAAGAGCACGGTTGTTCGTCAGCAGGTGAAGTGGGTGATGTGGGGCACGGTGCTCGCGGTCACGCCATT
>DATJKO010000155.1:0-2201 GCA_035491355.1 Pyrinomonadaceae bacterium | reverse complement strand
CTAGTCACTGGTTTTGTGTACGTCTACTACTTCCTCGCCGCGCTTGCCTCCTTGTTCGGTCTTCAATCGCTATTGAATGGACGGCGCTTCGTTGCTTATGTGCGGCGTGAGACGAGCCGTCCGCTGCCGGACTTCACTCCTTTCGTTTCCATAATCGCGCCGGCGCGCGGTCTTGAGCCGGGATTTGCGGATAATGTTCGTCCGCTGGTGGGCCAGGATTACCCGGAGTACGAAGTGTTGTTTGTTTTCGACGAACCTCACGATCCAGCGATCGACATCGTCAAAGGGTTTGCAGCGAAGACCGTGATCAGCGGACCCGCAAATGGTACGGGTCAGAAGGTCCACAATCTGATTGCCGCGGTGAGGGAGATCGATCCACGGTGCGAAGTGATCGTCTTCGTCGATACTGACGCTCGGCCCGCGCGGGATTGGTTGCGCAAGCTTGTGGCGCCGTTGAGCGATGAGACTGTCGGCGCATCGAGTGGATATCGTTGGTTTGTTCCCGAGCGAGGCGGACTCGCGTCGCGACTTCGCAGCGTGTGGAATGCGTCGATCGCTTCGGCGCTCGGCGCAGACACGGCGAAGAATTTCTGTTGGGGTGGTTCGACTGCGATTCGACGCTCGACGTTCGAACGATTGAACGTAGTTGACCGCTGGGCCGGCACTGTGTCTGACGACTTCACGATTACGCGCGTCCTGAAGGAAGCGAAACTGCCGGTACACTTCACGCCCCACTGCTTAGTCGCTTCGGTCGGCGATTGTGATTTTCGGGAGTTGGCTGAGTTTACGACGCGGCAGGTAAAGATCACGCGCGTTTATGCGTCGCATCTGTGGTTGCCGCTCATGCTGGGTTCGGGTCTGTTTTGCACGGTGTTCTTTGGCGGCATCGCGTTATTGCTGGTTAACCGTTCGATACCTGTAGTCGTCATTCTGGCCATTCTGTTTCTGCTGGGTGCAGCGAAGAGTTTCATTCGTTGGCGAGCCATTAGTATTCCCCTGGCCGAACACAAATCAAAACTCAATCAGGATCTTTGGGCGCACGTCTTTCTGTGGCCCTTTGCGTCGCTGCTTTATTTCTACAATTGCGTCGTCGCCGGGTTCTCGCGTCGCATTTGCTGGCGCGGCATTACCTATGAATTGAAATCACCCACCGAAGCTGTCATTATCTCGCGCGAACCCGCATGAATCCGACAAATGACTAGCAAAGCGGTCCAATTTGTGCAGCTGCTACGCTCGTCGAAACGCGAAAAGCGTCTCGGCACGGTGATCCTGTTTGTAACCTCGCGTTGCAACGCGCTCTGCCAGACCTGCTTCTATCACGCGGAGTTGAACTTGCCCGGAGACATGACGTTCGCGCAGCTCGAAAAAGTGTCGCGCACGATGCCGTCCATCACCGATCTGTGGCTCTCGGGCGGCGAACCGACGCTACGCGGTGACGTTTCGCAGGTCATCGACATGTTTGTCGCGAACAATGGCGTCAATCGCATAATCATTCCGACCAACGGACTGATCAAGTCTCGCGTATTCGACATCGTCGACCGCGCCCTGGATCACAATCCGCAGATCGATCTTTATCTGAACGTCGCTCTGGATGGCTACGGCGAGACTCACGATCGCATCCGCGGCGTTCCCGGGAACTGGCAGAAGACGCTCGACTGCATCGAGTCGCTCTATCCGTTAAAGCAAAAGTACACCGACCGTTTCCGGTTGAATGTAAACACCGTCGTCTGTGCCGCCAACTACACCGAGATCGAAATGCTCTCGGAGTTCATGTGGACGAATTACAAGCTCGACGGTCAGTATTTCAACATCGTTCGCGGTGAGACACTCGTCGGCGATCAAATCAAAGCAGTGCCGCCGGAGGTCCTGCCCGCGATGTATGCGCACGTCGCGAACCTCACGAAGCGCTACGGCGATCGCATGTTCGCCGCTGACGACGCGAGTAAACGGTTCGTGAAGAACGCCGCTTACGTCGGCACGATCACGACGCACTACCGCACGCAGCACGCAAACTTTCAACAATCACCGCCGTGGCCGTTTCCCTGCACGGCGGGTGAGACGACCGCCGTCATCGACTACAACGGCGACGTGCGCGCCTGCGAGTTGCGCGAGAAGTTTGCGACGCTCAGCGATTTTGATTACGACTTCGGCGCACTGTGGGCCGCGCACGGCCGCGAGGCGGAACTGGCAGCGATCGACGG
>DATJKO010000154.1:0-3461 GCA_035491355.1 Pyrinomonadaceae bacterium | reverse complement strand
TGCTGCTTCCAACGCTTTTTGAGGTTCCGTCAGCTCAACCTGCTCGAACCCATCGGCGACCAGAATCGCCACTTTCTTCCCTTTAAGACTTTTCTCCATGGCTTCCCCTTCCTCCTTGTTCTCCTAACTCCATCGAGGTCGGGACTCTCCGAGTTACTCGAACCGGCGATGGGTACACCAATACTTAGGCAATAGGGGTGCCGCCACGATCCCTGTCGCGCGAGCCTGTATCTGCCAACGTACAGAGGGGTTTGGAGTGAGGGGACGGCGCGCTAAGCGTAACGAACTCCGACACAGTGTTCGGACTCGCTACTCCCTAACGCATCAGTTAAACGACTTTGCTTTTCCACTTTCCGCGGCGAAACACGAGCGCACTCGCCACCGCGAGCGTCGAAAAAGCTATCGTGATCGCGAAAAACACCCCGCGCGGACCCATTCCCAGCACGACGCTGAGCACGTAGGCAAGCGGAATCTCCCAGAGCCAGAAGACGAAGAGGTTGAGGATAGTCGGCGTCCACGTATCGCCGGCGCCATTAAACGACTGACCGAGCACCATGCCGTAGGCGTAAAACAGAAACCCGTACGCGACGATGCGTAAACAGTCCACGCCAAACTGCGCGACCTGCGGATCGGACGTGTAGAGCCAGATGATCTGTGGCGCGAACACGACAAACAAGATCCCCACAATTCCCAGGAAGATCATGTTGTAGAACCCGGCCTTCCAAACAGCACGTTCGGCCCGGTCCGGATCCTTCGCGCCGAGCGCCTGCCCGACCATGGTCGCCGCTGCGTTCGCCATTCCCCACGATGGCAACAGCGCAAACAGGATCACGCGAATGCCAAACGTGTAACCGGCGACTGCGTTACTGCCGAAGCTCGAGATGATTCGCACCAGTCCAATCCAGCTCGCCATCCCGATGAAGACTTGAAACGTTGCGGTGCCTGACAGGCGTACGAGCCGCGCCATGAGCGCCGGGTCGATGCGCAGATGTTCGCGGCGAATCTGAAACCGGCCGCCGGCGCGAAACAATTTGATCAGTGCGACCAGTGCACCAGTACCGCGTCCGATATTGGTGGCGATCGCAGCGCCGACGATGCCAAGTTTCGGAAACGGTCCGAGGCCGAAGATCAAACAAGGACCCAGGAAGATGTTGATCCAGTTTGCCAGCCACAACGTGCGCATCGCGATCGCCGCATCGCCTGCGCCACGAAAGATCGCGTTGACCATGAACAGCGTGACGACCGTGAAGTTGCACGCAAGCATCACGCGCGTGAAGCCGACACCGTGTTCGACCACCCACGGCGAACCGCCCATCAACGCGAGCAACCGCGGAGCGAGCGGCGTCGCAATGATGGCAATAGTGATCGAGACGATCAGCGCGACTGCGATCGCCTGCACTGCTGCGCGCGCGGCGCCGTCGGGATTCTGTTCGCCGATGCGGCGCGCAACCATGGCCATGGCGCCGATGCTTAATCCGATGGCCAGCGCGTAGATCAGAGTCAGAAGTGATTCAGTGAGACCGACTGTGGCTGCCGCGTCAGTTCCAAGATGCGAGACCCAGAAGATATCGACGACCGCAAACACACTCTCCATGATCATTTCCAGGACCATGGGAATGGCCAGCAGGAGAATTGCGCGTCCGATCGGACCGGTTGTGTAACTGCGATGCGAGCCGCGAACTGATTCTTTGATATCGGCCCACAGGCCTTGCGAGACTTCCGGTGCGACGGTGAGTTCGTTCGCTGAGTCAGCCATGAAAGTTGCTACCGTTTTAGTGCGGTTCAAGTTCTGCCGAAGTCGTCTTCGAGACGAACGATGTCGTCTTCGCCGAGGTAAGTGCCTCGCTGCACTTCGATGAAAATAAGATCCTGCTCGCCGGGATTTTCGACGCGGTGTGCTGAACCGACCGGGACGTCGATCGCTTCGCCGGCGTTGATGGTGATGTCGCGACCGTCGAGCGTCACCTTCGCTGTTCCTTCGATCACAAACCAGTGCTCGGCGCGTTGCGAGTGCTTCTGATAACTCAATCTCTTTCCAGGTAACACCTCAATACGCTTGACCTTGAACGTGCTTCCCTCTTCGAGCACGGTGTAACTACCCCAGGGTCTCCGATCGAATTCTCTCACTTAGTCCTCCATTGAATAGCGAAATCCGTGTTCCCTAAGGCTCATAGGAAACACGGATATCACGAATCACCGGATTATTGCACGTAGCTGACTGTTTAGGAACCCGGTCTCAAAGTCAGGAACGTCACTGCGTTGCGCCGCTTAATGAGCATCAGCGCGGGACGAGCGCCCGATTGCTGAACGGCCGCGGTGAAGTCCGGCACATTGCGCACCGGACGCCGATTGACTTCCTGAATCAGGTCGCCTTGCCTGATCCCGGCGTTCGCCGCGCTGCCGTTCGGATCAACGCGCGCCACGAGCAGTCCCTGATCCTGGGCATCCAGACCGTAGCGTTCAGCCAGGTTCGAAGTGAACACCTGTAACGAGAGACCATACTTCTCGTTACCGGTAGGACCGTCATTGCTGCTGGTCTCCTCGCTCTCATCACGCGGACTATCCGGCAACTCCCCCAACGCGACCGAAACATTCTGATCCCGGCCGTTGCGTAACAGCGTGACAGTAGCGGTCGATCCGGGCGCCATGCTGGCGACGGTGTTTCGCAGACTGTTCGGGTCATTCACCGGATGATCGTTAACGGCTGTAATCACGTCACCACGTTTGATACCAGCTTTCTCAGCCGGTCCGCGCGCCGAAACGCTCGTCACGATCGCGCCACGCGCAGATGGAAGACTCATGCTCGCCGCGAGGTCAGCATCGACCGACTGAATCGTCACGCCCAACATGCCGCGGCGAACTTTGCCGGTCTTCATCAATTGATCCATCACCGCCTTGGCCATGTTGGACGGAATCGCAAAGCCGATACCGATGTTTCCGCCTGACGGCGAAAGGATTTGCGAGTTGATGCCGATCAGTTCGCCGTTGGTATTGACGAGCGCGCCACCGGAATTGCCTCGATTGATCGCGGCGTCAGTTTGGAGAAAGTCTTCAAAACTGCCGTCACTCAAACCCGTCGCACGGCCCTTTGCGCTCACGATGCCGGACGTAACTGTCTGTCCGATCCCCATCGGGTTGCCAAGTGCCAATACCACGTCGCCAACCCGCACCCTGTCAGAGTCGCCGACGGTGACGGTCGGGAGACCGGTTGCGTCGACCTTCAACACCGCGAGGTCGCTGGGCGGATCCGAACCAACCAACTTGGCTGAAAACGTGCGGTTGTCCGTCAGTTCAACTTTGATATCGATCGCGCCATCGACGACGTGATGGTTTGTAAGGATGTATCCGTCCGAATTAACTATGACGCCCGAGCCGACACCCTGCACCTGTCGCGGAGTCTGCTGCTGTTGCGGCATTCGATCGCCAAAAAAGTCCCGAAATCTCGGGTCGTCCATAAAAGG
>DATJKO010000153.1:0-4470 GCA_035491355.1 Pyrinomonadaceae bacterium | reverse complement strand
ACTGCGGCACGCATGGCGATCGTGGGCAGCACGTGGCGTAGTCCGCTGAGTCCGACGATGACGAAGAAACCAAAGCCGATGCGCAGCAGTGCGTCGAACAGCGGCTGCACGCCGACGCGATTAATGACATAAACGAGAAGGCCGAGACCTAAGAGGAAGGCGAGTGCTTGAAGCCAGATCAGGTAGCGGCGAGAGCTGCTGGCGGGCGAAGCGTCCGGCGCCTCGGAGAGTTCTTCTTCTACTTCTGTGGTTTGCCAGGTATCTGCCAGGTTCTCAGTCGATTCACTCAACGTGCTAAGGTCCTAATCTAATATCGGTCCTGGATTCTGTGGGTGTTGCCACGCGGACCGGGAGCAACTCTTTTACTACTCGTCCGGGAAAATGTCTGAATCCTTTGTCCCAAAGTCTCGGAACGGGATTGTTATCATCGCGTAAATCGCCCGTTAGTGCCAGCAGCGTGGGTATGACGCTCAAACTGTCGTACGGGGCTTCGATAGTCAGAGCCTGCGGAATCTTGGTTTTCGGACCACCCGCAATCATGAAAATCGAGTGGGTGGAGATGCGGAAGAACGAACCGTGGTTACCACCGGGATTGAACCCGCGAACGTCGAAGTTCCAATGATCGTGTGCGACGATCAGCATGTCGGGTTCGACCAGCTCACGTTTGCGACGCGCGTACATACGCATCAGTTTCTCATCCGCGCTCAGCGACGGATCGTCCGGCGAGAGCCGCTCGTTGGGGTGCCGCGCGAGTTCTTCATGCAGACCAACAAAACCGTTTGAGTAATGTGTCCGATGCAGCGCCTGCAGCCACTCGACATCTGTATGCCACTCGTTGAGCCACGCCGCGCGATTGTTTCCCGGAACGGCAAGGTTCGGATCTTCAAACATCTGTAGCGGCAAACCTGCCTGCCAGTCGATCAGCTTGAATTGCAGTTTACCATCCGCATCCTCTTTTAGATTACTGACTGGTACGTAACGGAGGCTCAACTGACCGTCAGCGCCGCGTCGCGACAGCAGCAACGCTTGTCTATCGGCACCGGCGCTAATCAAGATCACATCTTTGTCAATGTCTCGCTCGTTGATTAACGGCAGCACGGCGTCGCGCGTCAGCCGCGTCGCGATCAGATCGACCGGGCGGTTTGTAATTCCGCGTTGGACGTTGTTGCGAACCGTCACGCCATGAAGCAGCGCGAAATAATCGAGCCGCAGGAAACTGCCTGCGAAATCGAGCGAACCCTCAGGGTTGAGCGCGAGTCCGGAAGGCGCGAGACCGTAGACGTAATTCTGGAGTTGATAAATCGTGTTGCGATCGCCCATCGACTCCTTGGGTATCACTTCGCGGATCTTGATCTTCGCTGGTGCAAAAGCTTCCGGCGAGAGCCAGAGGAGATTTTGCATCCCCTGCACGTAATCCGTGTACTCGCGTTGTTCGATTTGCCAGCGGTAGAGTTGGGCGTAGATTCGTCTTGCCACATCGTCAAGACCGGCGTTCTGTTGTTCCTTCGTGAACTTCTTCGGCTGCGACTGCCAGAGTTTACGTTGTTGCTCGATCGCGGTGTTTAGGGCATTCAGTTCGGCGCCTAGCTCGGCTAATTTCTGGTTCCATTCGCCGCGGCGTTTGTCGATGGTGCTGAAAAACGCTTCCGTCGCAGCTTTACGGACATCCGCACGGAGGTCGGTGCGCTGGAGTTGCTGCAGCAGAATGTGTAGCAGGTTCAGATCGCTGTCCCGCAGGTGTACTGAGGCGCGCTCGTTACCATCGAAGTCGAGCATCGCGGTCGGATAGACCGTGCTTTCGCCTTTCAGGTAGTACGAATCGTTAGTCGTCGTCGTGATGAGCGGCACCAGCGGGTTGACGCCTTTGATCGAGTAGTCGAGCATAAGGCGCCGCTTGGTGATCACGTGGTGACCACCGCCCGCTTTGCTGCCGAGCAACTTAACGAGGTTGTAACCCTGGCTGTAGATCTTGTCGTCACTGTTGAAACCGTGATCCGAGAGAAGCACGAGCGCGGTGTCGCTCGCGTACGGACCCTTTTGAATGGCGGTCCAGACCTGACCGATTACCGAGTCCATCTGCCGGAGCACAAACGTCTGCGACTCTTTGTCGTTGTTGTGATGGGCGATGTGATCGAAATCAGGCAGGAACAGGTCGGCGTAGCGGATCTTTGGATTGTCGAGCTTAGCCACCAGCTCTCGGAGGAGCTGATCGGGGATTGCGCTCCGCATCTCCAGGCCCATCGTCCATTCATCAAAGATTTCTTTGGGCGGTCTCTTGAACTTGTTTTGCAGACTGTTTTGGAGAGTGGCATAGCGAGTGCCGCGCAGGAACAGCGACATCGTCATGTAACGCTCGTCGTGTGCATAGGCGTCCGCGAGCAGCGGCACACCCAGAGAGTCCAGGATCTCGACCGCCGGCATGTCGACACGCTGACCGACGATGCCGCCGATGTAGAACGGAAAGAAGTTCAGGTAGTCGTAAGCACGGAGCGTGTAGCGGTCGAACTCGACGTTGCCTTTGATCTGTAAATGCTGGCCCGTATCGAGCAGCGACCATGAAGGCGCGGAGAGACTCATGCCGCGGACGTAGAAGTTCGAGAGCCGGGCGCCACCTTGGTAGAAGATGTGGTCGATCCACGGCAGCACGCTCTTGCCGGATTGCGGATCGCGCTGCTGCGCTATCTGGTTAACCAGGTCGTAGGGAAGCCCGTCACACTTGATCACCACCAGTCGCTTTGGCTGCGCGAACGCAGAGCCGCATACGATCAGCAACAAAATGGCGGCCAGGTGGATTGTCCGACAATTCATGACTACGGCTGGCCGACCGCGATTGGCATGCCAGTGACGGTGGTGACGGCGATTGGCTGGTCGCGGCGAGTACCGCGCAGGTACTCGTTGGCGAGGTCGCGCAGAGTTTTATCGACGTCGGTGTTCTGTGAGATTCGCATGAGTTCGCTGCGAGCTTTGGAGTTGCGGATGCGCGACAGACTGTCGAGACACGTGCGTCGCGTTTCGTCATCTTTCGTGCGCGCAAAAACACGCGCAGTGACAGCAGCGGCGGCACCGTTCGCGAATTCACCATGTTCGGCGATGAAGCGCAACGATCGTTTCACGTCGTCGAGATTCCAGGTGATGTCGAGTTCCGCGCTCGACTTCGCAATCTCCTGTAAGAAGCGAGTGTGATACTGAAGACGCCGCGCGGTATCGAGCCGGTCTGCCATGTCGACGTCGCGCTCTTCACGATGAACATATTTCCCGAACGTCAACACGTTGAGCACACGAAACGCGATTTGAGCTTTTGTTCCGTGCTCGAGCGGAGTCAGCTCGGCGCGGCGGTCGCGCTCAACCTTCGCTGCCAGACCTTTCGGATCCTTCGCAAAGGCAACCAGTGCCGCATACTGATCGAGCGCGATCTTCGCTTCGGCGTTGATGTCGTTTTCGAACGGGTTGAGCGAAATCGTCTCGAGGCGCCCGCTAACTTCACTGCGCAAGGCGGGCTCCATCGACTCGTTCAAGGCCAGCAACAACTTTAGTTGAGAATAGGTCGCCAGGCGCGACGGCTGATTGATATCCATGCCGCGTCGTCCGGTGACGAAGTCGAAAACAGTCTTGCCGAGAAAGTACGGCAGGCTGCCAAACTTCGAAACCGAAAGAATGTTACGCGTGACGTCGTTAATCACTCGCCGTGACATCTCGCGTTTCTTTGGATTGTAGTTATTGCGAAAGTCGACGAGCAGCATCGGGATCCTGGGATTGTCGAGACCGTACAACCCGAGCGGGATCATCTCGACCGCCTGCGCACCGCGAGTGTCGGCGCTGACCGGCTGATTGTCGGCATCGAAGTAGCGTGTTGCGACATAACCGTCCCAATTCAAAAGGCGCTTATCCGTCCATGGGTTCGCGATGTTCAAGAACCGGCCGCTGAAGCGCGCCCCTTTTTGCTTCGCCAGGTCGCGCTTCGCGACCCAGACAAACGCGTGTGTGGCGCTGCCGTCCGGCATCACCAGCGGTTCGAAGTACAACGACTCCGCTTCCGCTCGTTGCCGCAGTAGCTCCCAGTTGTGCCCGCGTGAATCTCTCGTCAGTGCGGTCTGTTTCGCGTAGTAGTGCTGCAAGTTGGAATCGTCGACAAGCCCGCCGAACGTTTTGTCGGTGAGCATCAGACGCGCTTGAATCGTCGCCATCTCCGCTTCCGAAAAAGCCGACTGTCCTTCGACTTCCTGGTACAGAGCTAAGACTGACAGCGCGCGGATGATGTGCGACTTGCGATAGTCGCTCGTGTTTTGACGGTAAGTACTGGTGGACGCCTTGATCGGCGTGCCGTACGGATCGAGCAGAATGTTCTGCAACGCGGTCCAGAAGATCTTGTTCCACACGTCGCTTTCAGGCGACGCGAGGTCGATCGCCGGCGGCGGTGTGCTCGTGCTGCGATCTTTGTTACCGACGCGCGTGTAGAAGAAAGGAATCGCA
>DATJKO010000152.1:0-2066 GCA_035491355.1 Pyrinomonadaceae bacterium | reverse complement strand
GGCAGACTTGTCCCTGCCGGAGTTTGCCTACGGCTTCTCACCGGTGGTTGAGGAGGCAGGGGGCAGAACTGTGGTGATCGACGTGGAAGGTTGTGAACTGTTGTTTGGTTCTGCTTATCAACTCGTCACGGACGTCTCCCGGCGAGCAAGAGAACCGCGCGCAAACGGCGGACTCGAAAGTTCGGTCAATGTAGCTATCGCCGCGAATCCCGATGTGGCGATCCATGCCGCGACGCGGCTGAAAGGCATCACGTTCGTTGCCGCGGGTGAAGAACTAACTTGCCTGGGCGAGTTTCCGATCGACGCGCTCGAGTTTTCACTCGTCAACATCGAGAAAAAATTGGCCGACGAGCTCTTCGAAACCCTGCGGCTCTGGGGTATTCGCACGTTTCATGATTTTGCTTCACTGCCAGTCTCCGGCGTTTCCGAACGTTTGGGACAGGAGGGCGTCCGGCTGCAGCAGTTGGCCGCGGGCAAAACCGAGCGACATCTGAAGGTCAAACAACCTGATCCTGTTTTTGCCCAGGCGGTCGAACTCGATCACCCACTCTACGAACTCGAACCACTCTCATTCATTTTTGCGCGTCTGCTGAATCAACTCTGCGCCACGCTCAACGCTTATGCGCTCGCCACCAATGAACTGACAGTGCACCTGCAACTCGAAGATAAAACTTCACACGATCGCACGTTGTCGCTGCCGCACCCGATGCGCGACCACAAGGTGTTTCTGAAGTTGTTGTTGCTGGAGATCGAGAAACAACCGCCGCAAGCGGCAGTGAAGGCAGTCGCCATTACGTGCGACCCCGTAAAGCCGCGCGTGATCCAGAACGGGTTATTTGTGCCGCTGGCGCCGGCGCCCGACAAATTGGAATTGACGCTGGCGCGACTCGCGAAACTCGTAGGCGACGAGAACCTCGGCTCGCCCGTGTTGCTCGACACGCATCGTCCCGATGCGTTCAGCGTCAAGCGCTTTGTCGTGGACACAGGTTCAGCTCAACGTAAGCGACGAAGATCTACCGGCAGGCGGCAGTCGGCAATCGCGAATCGAAAATCCCTGGGCTTTCGAATGTTTCGCCCGCCATTACGTGCTGTTGTGCAGGTCGAACGAGGTTTGCCGGCGCGGATCAGCGCGTGGGACAAGCAGCGAAGTCTTTATGGGAAGGTCGTCAATGTGGCTGGACCATGGCGTACGACCGGTGATTGGTGGCGCGACGATCGTTGGGCGCGAGACGAGTGGGACGTTGCTGTCGAAACGGGTAAACCGGGATCGGAACGGCAAGCGATCTATCGCATCTATCGGGAACTGAACAACGGAGCGTGGTTTGTCGAAGGAAATTACGATTGAGTCCTGGTGCTTTGTGCTTAGTGCTTTGTTCTTTGTACTTTGTTCTTTGTCCCCCACCGGGAACGGGTCGCTTCCAATCGAGATCGCCAATTACTGAACAAAGTACAAAGTACTAAGCACAAAGCACTAAGTACTAAGCCCAAAGTACAACGATGTACGTTGAATTACACACGCGCTCGGCATTCAGTTTCCTCGAAGGCGCCTCCGTACCCGAAGAACTCATCGCGGCAGGACACGAGTTGCAACTGCCCGCTCTCGCCCTACTCGATCGCGACGGCGTTTACGGCGCACCACGCTTTCATCTCGCGGCGAAGAAGCAAAATATCAAGGCGCACATCGGCGCCGAGATCAGTGTTCAACTCCCGGGCACGAAACCTCAATCGGCGTCGAGTGTTTGCTCAATACCCGTCCTCGTAAAAACGCGACAGGGCTATCAGAACCTTTGCCGGTTAATCACGCTGATGAAACTGCGCGTGCCGAAACACGCGAAGGCCGGCGAGTGTTCCGTGTCGTCAGAAGAGCTGGCGACGTATGCGGAAGGCCTGGTCTGTTTGACCGGCTCGTTTGATGGACCAGTCGCGGCCGCACTCCACCGCAGCGACAGTGAGCCGCAGAAAACCGTCGCGTGGTTAATCGAGCTCTTCGGTAAAGACAACGTTTATGCAGAGCTGCAACGTCATTTTGATCGCGAAGAGGAAGCGCGCAACCAGGCGGTGATCGA
>DATJKO010000151.1:0-3478 GCA_035491355.1 Pyrinomonadaceae bacterium | reverse complement strand
CTGATCACGCAGGCCGTGAAGAACCTGGTGAACAATGCGATCCGGTACAGCCCGGAACGTACAACAGTGACCGTTTCAACTGCGCTCGAAGCGGAGGCAGTACGCGTTTGTGTTGAAGATCGCGGTTTCGGCATTCCCGCTGAAGCTAAGGAGCGTGTGTGGGACAAGTTTTACCGCGTCGTTCGCGAGGGACAGGAAAAGGACGAGGAATCAACCGGACTCGGATTGTCGTTTGTTCGTGAAGTGGTGGAGCAGCACGGCGGACAGGTTGAACTGCATTCAGAAGAAGGACGCGGATCGAAGTTCAGCTTCACCTTACCGCGACTGTAATAAGTTCAAAAACTAAGGAAGGTTGATGGTGCCGCGACATGACATCGCGCCGCAAATGCAACGCTTGTCATCGTCGTGCAGTGTTGTCTCGTAGTCGATCGTGATCTCTTCGCCGGGCTTAATGTCTCTCAGGGCGAAGAACAATATGTGATCGCGAATGATCGCCATGAACGCGTTGGGCGTGCATGAGTGGTTGATGTAATGCGTGCCGTTACCGCCGCGACTACCATCAAGACTCCACCGGTTATTGATCTCGCAGATGCGCAACATCTTTCGATGAGCTCTACGACGTGCTTCCGCGTTCGTGATCTTCTCGCCGGCGTACTCGGCAATCTTATGTCGTTTTTTGAATGGGATGGTGGCGAAGCAGCCTTTACCGTGAATCGGAGAAGGCTCGATTGTTAATCCGCGCGCCAGTTGCAGCTTCACTATTTGAGCTTGAAAGTGCGAGCTATTAGATCGGTTTGATTGCGAATGCGATTTAGTTTGTCGCGCAGGCCGGTAAACCGGAGTGAATAGATGGTGCGATTGTCGGCTTGCAGGTAGTAAGTGCGGCCCAGCATCGGCTTTCCAGCTCGCACAAACTCGTAAGACATCGTCACACCATCAAGACGTCCATTAAACGTATCTTGTTTGCCTTGCACGAAGCCGGGCAGAAACCTGAGAGTTAGATCCTGATCGCGTTGTGCAACATCTGCGGCGGTCGTTCCGGCTTCGACTACTTCTTTGCGAAACGTCAGGTATCCATCGAGACGATCGCCGTAAACAAACTCGGGGTGATCGTGCGTTGAGTCTGGCTCCAGAATGGCCCGCCAGGTTGCTGAAGGAATCTCGAAACTGTATTCGACTTTATCGTGCGTGTAGAGCTGTTGCGCTAAAGTCACCGGCATCATCAAGCCAATTAAAACCAGCGTGAGAGCCATGATGCGTTTCATTGTTGTCTCCTTTGCACCGGCTCATTCAGATGCCGCCGGGCAGAAGCGTGGTTGCCGAGAACGTCACTCGGCCTGGGAGATGATACTCTGCTGAATCCCGATTAGTTGTTCGATTCCGATCATTCCGAGCGCCATAAGTTCGTCCATTTGCGCGCGACTAAAAGCGCCCTTTTCAGCCGTGCCTTGGAGTTCGATAAACCGTCCTTCGCTCGTGCAAACGATGTTCATGTCGACTTGCGCCCGCGAGTCTTCGTCGTACTTGAGATCGAGAAGCGGTGTGTCGTCGACGATCCCGACGCTCACGGCCGCGACTTGGTTCGCCATCAACGGCCGGTTGATTCTTCCGGCTTTGAGTAACTTATTGCTCGCGAGCGCGAAAGCGACGTAAGCCCCGGTGATAGCGGCGGTACGAGTGCCTCCGTCTGCCTGCAGCACGTCGCAGTCGATGTAAATCGTGCGCTCGCCGAGCGCTTTCAAATCCGCAATGGCGCGCAGGCTCCTGCCGATCAATCTCTGTATCTCCTGTACTCGTCCTTGCAGTTTGTCACGCGAGCTGTCGCGCGGCGTGCGGGTTTGGGTGGCGCGCGGCAACATCGCGTACTCGGCAGTCAACCATCCCTGGCCGGTGTTTCGCACCCAGCGCGGCACACTCTCCTCGAGCGACGCGGAGCAAACGATGCGCGTGTCGCCCATCGTGATCAGTGCCGAGCCTTCGGCGTACGGCAGAAAGCCTGGTTTAATATCGGTGACGCGGATTTGATCCGCGGCCCGTCCGTCAGTGCGTGCGAAGCTCATCGTGTCCCCAGATTTCCACGGCCTCGAGAATTGTAGGCGCCGATCCCAAAAAACGCTCCGCTACTTTAGCAAATCTTTCCGCGGCGTCGGTTACATAAAAGTGGTCGAGATCATCACAGAGACGGCGCTCCTGGTAAAGTCCGAACGGTTCGTCGTGGGTCAGGTCTGATTGTTCGAGCAATGTCTCGACGTCACGGGCAGTGGCGGCGCCGGAGTCGATCAGATTGACGTTGACGCCGACAGTTTCGCTGATCACGTCGCGCAGGATCGGGTAGTGGGTGCAGCCAAGCACCAACGCGCCGACAGGTGTTTTCTTGAACTCGTTTAGATAGTCGTGGGCGACAACGCGCGCCACGTCGGAGTTGGCCCAACCTTCTTCTGCCAATGAGACAAACAATGGACACGCGCGTTCGATCACTTCAGCCTTGGAACCGAACGACGCGATCGCTCGCGCGTACGCATGGCTCTGGACCGTTGCTTCCGTCGCGATAACTCCGATCTTCTCGCTGCCTGCGACTTCAACTGCCGCTCGCGAGCCCGGTTCGATTACGCCCATCACCGGAACTGTTACTGCTTTCCGAATAGCGGGAAGTGCGAGTGCCGATGCGGTGTTGCACGCAACCACGAGTAGCTTGATGCCGTGTGCTTGTAAGAAGCGCGAGTTCTCGACTGCGTAACGTTCGACGGTAGCGAGTGATTTTGTTCCGTAAGGGACGCGAGCGGTGTCGCCGAGATAGACGAAGCGTTCGTTGGGTAATCGTTCGTGAAGAGCGCGATAGACTGTAAGTCCGCCTACGCCGCTGTCGAAGATGCCGATGGGAAGGTTGCGATCCAAAGAGTTCTGGGTTTATTCGAAGATCTTGGAAACGGTGACGCGAAAACCGGGAACAGTGTCGTCGAAGAGTTCGTCGGTCTCGTTAAAGAGTCTTCTCTCGCCAGTGGCAGAAATAACTTCAATTGTCCGCCTGCGAGGATTCACCAACCACACCGATCTGGCCCCGAATTCCAGCCACAACGAAAGTTTGTGCTCAACTTTACCCTTCCGGTCACTGGGAGATAGCACTTCAACGGCAAGATTCGGTGGACCCGAGTGATAACCCTCCGGACTCAGGCCAATACGATCCTTGGCAACAAATGAAACGTCCGGCCCCAGAACGGTATCGGGATCGCTTTCGAGTTTGAATCCACCTTCAACGTAAACGTCGCCGAGCTGGTTGGCCTTTACGTGTTGTCCTAAGATCATTGTGAGGTTAGTCGCTACCCGCATATGTTCATACTTGGGAAGAGGCATCGTGAGGAGTTCCCCTTTTATTAGTTCGTGACGAAGTGATTCGTCCGCCAAGTTCCCTAATTCTTCTGCGGTCATTAAGTGAGTTATCGTGCTCATAACGTGTCTCTGGGTCTGTCCGGGAGTGAGG
>DATJKO010000150.1:0-3681 GCA_035491355.1 Pyrinomonadaceae bacterium | reverse complement strand
TTGCGTGAAGATGTTGGGCCGTTCCTGGTCCAGGAGACTCGCGGTCTGACCTCGTGACTTCGCTCCTTCGTAAACGGCCAGCGCTTCTTCACGCGGCAAGATCTTTCCGCGAATCCTGCGCTCGCCGATGATCATCGTCATGTCGTCGACCGCGGCGTTGTTTGGTAACGGAAACGTGTAAACCGCTTCGATCTTCTCGCTGAACGGATTGTGAAACTGCTGCGTCACCACCACGCGTGAGATAAACCCGCTGATATCAGCTTTCACGTCAGTATGCGTGAGCGGACACGCCGATTTCGGTTTGCCCTGGGCATCAATCGCCATCAACGTGCCTGGCGTATCCATGGTCTGCGCGGACACGTTGGTTTCGGATGTGTGAAAGGCGATGACCCCGGGCAGCAGAACAACCAGGACGAGTGGAAGGTAGAGTGCCGATTTGCGGACGTGTTTCATGACGGTCCTCCTGATTCTTGAACTCTGTACTTTGTTCTTTGTGTTGTTAACGCCCTGAGTGGACAAGAATCAATCGAATACACGAAGCACCAGGGACAAAGTTCCAAGCTCTAAGCTCAATAAAGATTGAAGTTGTACTCCAACTGCATGTGAACAGACACCGCGTGCCCACCTTTCACCGCCGGAACGAATTTGATCAGACGCGCTGCCGCGATCGCGCGTTCCGTCAGACCGAACGGCAGTGTTCGCATCGCACGGATCTGTACGACATCGCCGCCGCTGGAAAAAACGACGCGCAGCGTAACGGTCCCGCTGATCTGGTTGCGACGTGCTTCCTCTGTGTATTGCGGCTCCGGTTTCGACAACAGCCGCGCCCTTTGTTCGACTTCAGAACCGTTGTACGTGCGATTGGCGTTGTCACCGTCACCACCGCCTGGACCGCAACAACCATCCTGCGGATCGCCTCCGCCCATGTTTCGGTGATTTCCCGGTCCGTATCCGATACCGTTGCCGGGTCCGATGCCGAGTCCTTTATTAGTGCCGATCAATCCACCCTCGCCTGGTCCTTTCGATGGCACTTCGGAATTTGAACGCGGATCTCCGTAAACCGGCGCTTTCAGGTCTTTCCAGAGCACCGGATCGATATCGATTCCCGCCACGGGCAGACTCGGCGCCGGAGGGGGCGGAGTTATCGCCGCAAGAACCGGCGACGGGGGCGGGATCTTCCCAGTTTGAGAGGGCAGTGGATTGTGATCGCCGCTACCGCCGCCACCACGGGCCATTTTGGGGGTAGGCCCGGAACCTTCGCCCGTGCCGCTGTTGAAACCAACTCGTCCCTTGCCGTCCTTGCCAATGCTGGAGTCGGGTTTGGTTTTGGTGTCGGGTTGTTTTGCCGGATCGAGCATCACCACTTCGGAGTTTTCTTCGTCTGCAGTCGAGGTTGCCGAATCTGCTTTTTTGCGATCGACGAGTAGAGCGACGGCGATGACGAGCGTGACGAGGACGAGCGCGATCGATGTCGCCGGTAGCGCATGGGCCAGCCCGCGTACGCGCCGGGCCAGATCGCGGATCGTGTTGGTAGTGAACTGTGCCGGGTCGTGCTTGAAGTCTGCCCACGCGCGTTTCAGTTCAGCTTTGAAGAATCCGATCTCGATAGCAAGCCGGCGCAGAAGAAGTCCGCTCTCGATGATTGTTGGTTGATATTCGTTAACGGGGGTGGCAGTAGAGTGACGTGCGTTCATCGTAAGACCTCGCTTTCGTGTGGACACACTCCGGTCGGCGGACGAACGTGAAGGTCCGAGCACTTCAAGTTAGTCGCTACGGTTGGAGCCGGAGCTTTTACTTAACGAGAGAAACGTAAACGGTTATCCGCCAACCGGAGTTGGCCGGAAACGTGGGGAGCCTCTATTGCTTATTACCGCAACCAGCGAAAAGGTGACGCACTGAGGAGCGCTGTTGTTCGCGCCTTGTGATGAGCGAGGACGCGGCTGGGATGTCTCGGAAATCCGCGGTTTCGTTCGTTGGTCTATTTAATTTGGTTGAAGAGCTTGGTCGCGCGCGCAGTGTCGATCCGTTGCAGGATTCGATATTGCTCGAGCGCGCCGTTGCGATTTCGCAGCGCGATGAACGACATGCCGAGGTTGTAATGCGCCGACGCGTAGTTAGCCTTGTTCCGAATGGCCATTTGATACGCCTGGACTGCTTCACCGTAACGGTTCAACTGGTGCAGCGCATAACCCATCTCGTTGTAGGCCTCTGCGTAGTCAGCCTTGACAGCGACGGCCTTGCGCAACTCCGTAACGGCGTCGGCATAACGTTCGAGGTCGTTGTAGCACCAACCGAGATTGTAGAGTGCCGTGGCGTTGCCGGGCCTGAGACGCAGGCCTTCCGCGTAAGCACTCGCGGCGTTCTGATATTGCTTGAGGTTGTAGTAGTAAACGTCGGCGAGACCCAGGTGTGCGAGGCCCATGTCGGGCTTCAAACGAATTGCTTCCTGATACTCCTGAACGGCTTCGTCGTTGCGGCCGAGGTTACGTAACGCGTAACCCATCTCGTTGTGTGCGTCCGGATAGTTGTCGCGGTACGCCATTGCGAGTTTCAAACTGCGAGTGGCGGCGTCGTAGTTCTTGAGGTCGTTGTAGATCCAGCCAATCTCGTAATGGGCGGCTGCGTAATCCGGCTTGGCGCGGATGCACTGTTGAAACGAGGCGAGTGCTTCGTTGTAACGTTCGAGTTTCTTGTAAGCGTAGCCAAGTTCGAAATGGGCTGCGGAGTTATTGGACTGCAACGAGGTTGCGCGCTGCAATGGCTCGATTGATGATTCGTAGTCTTCGAGATCGTTGTAGATCCAGCCGAGTCGGTAGAAAGCGCCGACCATCGATGGGTTCAGTTCCGTGGCCTTTATATAAGGATCGAGTGCTTCGCGATACTTCTTGGCGTTGTAGAGCGCTTCGCCCTGTTGGTAGTAGTAGTCCGCTGAGTTGGCGCCGCCCGTGTTTGGTCTGGACGATCCGCTGTTTGAGGGTTTTGTAGTTCCGGACGAGCTTGTCGTGGTTCCGGTAGTTGTTGCGCCTGGCTTCTTCGCGGTTGTAGACGTTGCCGGTGGACGCTTCTTCACCGTCCCCGTCGTTGCGGGTGGTTTGTTGGATGGCCGCGAGGTGCTGCCGCCGATCATGCCGCCACCCGTCACCCCGCCTTCATGCTGTCCCACAGCTACGCCCATCGACGCAAATAGAAAGAGAATGGCAAACACAAATCGGAATTGACGGGGGCGCGGTGTAGTGGACATGATCTCTCTCCCGGTGTTTGAACTGCTGCTGGAGCTTAGTCTAAAGCAGGGTCCGAAACGGCGAAAGGATTATAATGCGGAAGTGCGGTTGGCGGAACAGTATCGGCGCTCAGTTGGGTTTCCGAATTGATATTCAAGCGCGCGTAATTCGCGTTTATCCGCGGCTAAAAACTGCCGCGTTTGACACGAGAAAACTACTACGATAACGTAACGCGCTTGCCGTAACGCACGAACACTCTACCATGCGTCCCGTTCGTCTAGCGGCCTAGGACACCGCCCTTTCACGGCGGCGACACGGGTTCGATTCCCGTACGGGACGCCAACAAAGTCCAAGTCCGCACGCGTAGGCAATACGGCCAGCGCACCGAGAAGACATAGCGAGGTTTATTCGATCGGCCACTGCAACGGGAATATTGTTTCTCCATCCCTCTGCATTCGTT
>DATJKO010000149.1:0-2783 GCA_035491355.1 Pyrinomonadaceae bacterium | reverse complement strand
ACAAAGCACAAAGCACAAAGTACAAAGCACAAAGCACAAAACGAATGCAAGAACTAACGCGAAAACGAGCCATCGCCCTTGGTCTACGCGCCAGGGTGCCGATGATCACGCGCCTGCTCGCGTTTGCACTGCTCGTGTCGGGTATTGCGCTCGTCGGAGTCTCATATTACAAACTTCGCAACGTCGAGAAGTTCAAACCACGCTCGGAGATGCCGGAGCTTTCGAGTGAGAAGACCGGCGAGATGTACGGTTACGAGCGGCGGGTCACGAAAGACGATCGCCTCTATCTGCTCCTCAAGGCCTCAAAAGATTCGACGTTCTCCGATCGCCATCACGAACTCGAAAACGTAACCCTGCAGGTCTTTCCGCCCCAGGGCGATGTGCCGGACCAAATCTCCGCCGCGCGCGCGATCTACATCCCTGACTCGAATATTCTTTCCTTTTTTGGCAACGTCCGTATCGAGACAAAAGATAAGCTGAAGGTTGCCACTGAAGCGCTGTCCTTCGATCAGAACAGTGGTGTGGCCCATGCCGACGCCGCTGTCACATTCGAACGAGAAAATGTTAGCGGCAAATCGATCGGCGCCGTCGTCGAACAAAAAACGAAGCGACTCGAACTGAAGAAAGACGTCGAGATAACAGTGGCGCCTAACGTCCCAGCACAAACTGCGGCGAAATCTCCGACGCGCGCTCGACCGGTGCTGATCAAGGCCGCCCGCGGCGTGTTCGAACAGGAGTCGTTGAAGTTGACGTTTTCCGGCGGCGCTACGTTCGAACAGGAACGCGACATTCTGAGTGGTGAGAATCTGACCGCGTTCTTGAACCAGGAGAAGCGACTCGAGAGAGCTGAAGTCCGCGGCAACTCTTATCTGCGCACGATGCAACCGGGACGCGCGGCGGAAGTCTCTGCAGTCGATATGGATTTCTTCCTCGATAAGGACCAACGCCTGCAACGCGCTCTGGCGACCAACAACGTTGTGGCGCGTTCACTCGATGCAGACGCCGCGATGCAACTTAGCGGCGCGAATAGTGTCGAGGTACTCTTCCAGGCAAGCGCCGACAGTAGCGTGCTGAAACAGATGCAAACCGGCCAGCGCTCGACGATCACGCTCAGCGCGCCGAAGTCGAAAGCAAACGATCCACACGCCGCAAACAAACGAATCACGGCCGACACTGTCAAACTCTCCTGGCGAACGACGGGCCGGGATCTCGAAAAGGCTGAAGCCGCCGGGAACGCGGAGTTGTTCATCGAGCCGGTCGTCAACAGCGCCCGCGCCGAACGCAAGACTCTCAACGCGCCGCGTTTCGATTGCGACTTCTTCGACGCCGGCAATCTCGCGCGCGAATGCAAAGCAACCGGCGGAACGAAAGCGACGATGGATCCCGTCCAGCCGAACCCGAAGCGCGGCACTCGCACGCTGACTTCACAGAATATGTCGGCGGTGTTCGTCAAAGACACGCAGGACATCGATCACGTCGATGCTCAGGGCGACGGTAAGTTCAATGAACTCGATCGCAATGGCGTTGCGGCAACCGTGTCCTACGTCGCTGCCGATGAAACAGTCCGCCTACGCGGTGGTGACCCAACTGTCTGGGATTCGCGCGGACGGACCAAAGCGGTCGAACTCGACTCGGACCTGGTGAACCACATCTCGTACGCGCGCGGTAGGACCGCCACGACGTATTACAGCCAGGAACAGACGAACGGCGCGACGCCTTTTGCGAAAACCAAGAGTCCGGTTTACATCGCTAGCGAACGCGGCGAGTTTCGTCACGACAGCGGGCAGGCTGTTTACTCAGGCAATGCTCGCGCGTGGCAGGACGACAACTACGTCCGCGGCGACAAGCTGGTTCTGTATGTCAACGACAAGCGCATGGAAGCGTCGGGCCACGTCCAAACCACCATCTATAATTCCAAGCGTCGAGTTGATAATCAGACGACGGTCGTACCTGTGTTCGCGTCGGCCGATTCGATGTTTTACTCCGATCCCGAGCGCACGATTCACTACGAAGGCAACGTCGACATCAAACAGGGAACGGATCGACTCACAGGCGGTGTTGCCGATGTTTACCTCGACAAAGAGTCGAACGAGATGCAGAAGACCGTCGCTCAACGTGACGTCGTGTTGACTCAACCTAACCGCCGAGGCACGGGCGATTGGGTCGAGTACACCGCCGCCGATGAAATTGCAGTGCTGAAAGGAAATCCAGCGCGCGTTGACGATGTTGAGCAGGGCAACACGCAGGGAGCCAGATTGACGGTCTCGCTCAGAGACAGTAAAGTCACCGCCGATGATGCTCGTGGACCACTCTCGCCGGGCCGCGTCCGATCCAGCCACAAGATCCGAAAGCCGTAACCCCGACTCGGAACACGGATTAATGGATGCACTTCAATGCAAGAACCTCGTCAAGCATTACGGTAAACGACGCGTCGTTGACGAAGTGAGTCTGCGCATGGAACCCGGCGAAGTTGTCGGATTGTTAGGCGCAAACGGCGCGGGCAAGACCACGACCTTTTACATGATCGTGGGACTTGAACGTCCGGATTCCGGTAGTGTTCTGCTGGGCGATCAGGATCTGACCAACCTTCCGATGTACCTGCGCGCGCGTTTGGGAATTGGTTACTTGCCGCAGGAGCCGTCGGTGTTTCGGAAGATGACCGCGGCGCAGAATATTCTCGCGGTGCTGGAAACAATTGGTCTACGCCGGCGCGAACAGTTGAAACGGTTGGAAGAGTTGTTGGAGGAGTTTGGCATCGCGCACGTGCGCAACACACGGGGCGA
>DATJKO010000148.1:0-3824 GCA_035491355.1 Pyrinomonadaceae bacterium | reverse complement strand
CCGTATTGTTCATCTGCGCGGTAATCTGTCGAATGTTGCCCCTGAAGCTGTCCGCTGCTGTGATTCCCGTAGTTTGCAGGGCCTGCGTGTCAATCGAATAGATCACCACCGACGAGCGAATGGCCATCTCGGCGACTCTTTGGAGCGCGGCTCTGCGACGGGCTGGGTCGAACTGATCACCGGGAGGTACATAGAAGAAAGGGTAGTTCTGATCCTCAATCGGCAAACTGTCGGAAAGCACCACCATCGACTTGCGCCCAGGGAGTTGGCGCATGGCGTCGATAATGAACCCGAGCGCACGCACACTCTGGCGAAACGATTCGCCGTACCATTCGGAAATGGGAACGCTTGAAGGAGTTTCGTACGACGGCGGCAGCACGTAGATTCCTACGCGGCTGCGACCGTTCCACCGTAATTTATCGACGGTGTTGCTGAGCACTCGCTTGTCGTTAGTGAACTGCTGCAATGCGCCAATGTCGGTGCCAGTGCGGATGATTGCCACCAGATCATACGGCTGCATCTGTTCGTTAATGAACTTTCGCAAATGACGCCGCACCTGGCTCATGCTTTCGGCGGAGAGTCCTACGTCGTCAACGACAATCGCGAATGTGCGTCGCGCGGCCTCGCGCGTTAAAGGCGCAATGGGTGCTGACTTGTCCCGATCGGCAGAGTCCGTCTTTGGCGCTGAGGCAGTTGCCGGAATGTTCGAGATGTAAGCAAAGCTGGTGATTGTTTGCTTGCGGCCGTCTTCAAAGATTTCAAAATCCTCGGCCTTCAAGTCCCTGACTTGTTTGCCGTCCTTCGTGACTACCGCGTCAACCTGGACCAGGTTGGTGTTGATTCGGACGACGTCATCTTTGTCTTGCGACTGGGCTGGAACCGGCGGCGGAGGCGGTAGCGCAGTTTGAGCCTGGGCCACCACGTTAAGGAGAAGACAGAACAACGCCAGCGAGGCGCACAATGCCTTCGGATTCATATCGGGAAGTCTCCTTTTGTCAGCAGATCGTTTTGGGAGAGTTCTCTGATCCTGACAGCAGATCACGCTGATGACATCGGCCGTTGGTTCGTATATTACACGCTATTTAGAATCTTCTTCCAGTCTGATCCGCTCCTGGGCCATCCTAACGAACGCCCTGGTGACTGTCCAAAATCTTCACATGCTCAGGACGCACACCGATACCTACCAGGTAACCCGGAATCCGTTGCAGTATGGGAAACCAACGAAACAGTTTTAGAAACCACGGCGCGGAGGTGCGTGTTCGTCCCAGTGAACCGGCAAGTACGCGTTTTTGGACGAATACCTGCATCATCTGTGTAACCCGTGTGGGAAATAATCTTCGGTCCTGCACTTGTTGCAGGTCGGAAGGGAAGACAGACTTTTGGGACAATGGATTGCGGAGGATGTTGGCAGTGGCAACGGCATCCTGAATCGCGAGGTTGATACCGACGCCGCCGACCGGCGACATCGCGTGCGCGGCATCGCCGATGCACAGCAGTCCTTCGCGATACCACTTCGTCAAACGATCGACTGCGACGGTCAGGAGTTTCACCTGGTCCCAGTTGTGGATTTCTTGAACGCGATCGTTAAGGAAGGAAGCGATGCTGACGAGATCCTGGCGGAACGGTTCGAGGCCGCGTTGTTTGAGAGCTGCGAAAGTTCCTTTCGGAATCACGAAACCGCACTGCCAGTAGTCCTCGCGATTCAGCATGACCATGATCTTGCCCCCGGCGAAACGTCCGATCACTTGCGTTGGATCGTCGGGTTTGCGCGGCAGGCGAAACCACAGGACGTCGATGGGTGCGCCGAGTACTTCCACTTTCAGACCCGCACGTTCGCGGACGATCGAGTGACGTCCGTCAGCGCCGACCGTCAGGAGCGCCTTAACATCTACCGGACCATCGTTCGTCTGCACTTTCACGCCGGTGATCCTGTTGTCTTGTTGGAGTAGATCCGTGACTTCCGCGTCCATCATCAGGCGGAACGTCGGATACAGCTTTGCGTGATCGGCGACAAAGTCGAGGAAGTCCCACTGCGGCATGAACACGATGAACTTGCACCGCGTTGGGAGGTGCGAGAAATCGGCCAGTGGGACGCTGTCGTTGCCGATCTGTCCGGCGAGACGATGCAGTTTTTGGTGCGGACGCGTGAGAAACTCGTCCAGCAGACCGAGCTCGTGCATCAGTTCGAGTGTTGAGGGATGGATCGTGTCGCCGCGGAAGTCGCGCAGAAAGTCGGAGTGCTTTTCGAGAACGATAACGTCGACGCCTGCACGCGCGAGTAACAGTCCGAGCATCATGCCCGCTGGACCACCACCCACGATGCAGCAAGTCGTCTCTAACACGGATTTATTTGATCGTCATCAGCGCAGCAAGAGTCTCGATGCCGTCCCACAGGTTTTGCAAGCGAATGTTTTCGTTCTCAGCGTGTTGGTTGTTGTCGTAGTTCGCGATCGGTACTGACAGGGTAACCGTGCGCAGGTTCTCGGTGATGATCGAAAGCGGGAGGCTGCCACCCGACGTCGGCAGCAAAACGATCTTGTCGGGCGTAGTCGACTGCACTGTTTCGATCACAGCAACCGAGATCGGCAAATCCATGCGCGTGCGTTCCGCGTTGTAACCACCGGGCCGCACGTTCACGCGCGCTATTAGCGGATACTGAGCTCGTTCGGCATCGTTAGGTTCGCGATCCATCACGTGATAGCCCTGTTTCTTGATGTGATCGATCAGTCGCTGAGTTTGACGATGATGATCGTTACCTTTCACCAGCCGCAGATCCAGCACCGCCGTCGCCGTCGTCGGAATAACGTTGCGGGCCAGCGCGCCAATGTCGCCACTGCCGAAGCCGTTAACATTCAGCGACGGAATATTGATCAGCTCCATCAGCGACTTGCCGCCGCCTTCGACGCGCTTGAGTCCCAACTGCTTCTTCAACTCTTCGTCGTACTGCGGCGCTTCGGCAATCGCGCGAAGTTCGGCCTGGCCAAGAGGCTCGGCATCGGCATACCACCCGTCGATCGTTACGCGTCCGTCGTCGTCTTTCATCGACGCGAGCAGTCGCGCCAGCATCATCGCGGGATTCGGCGACCAGTTTCCATAGTGCCCGCTGTGCAACGGACGCTTCGCTGCATAAACGGTGACGTCCGCATTCGCATCGCCCCGTGCGCCAAACACCACCTGCTTGCGTCCTGACTGATGAACTGGACCATCACAAATGATCCACGCATCGGCAGCGAGCAGGTCCTTGTGCTTCCCAATGATCTCGCCGAGGTGCGGCGACCCGGCTTCCTCTTCGCCTTCAAAGAAAAACTTGATGTTTGAATTGAGCGCGACGCCTTTCGCCTTCAGCGCCGCGAAGGCGGTCAGTATCGCCATCACGCCCGCTTTGTCGTCGGACGCAGAACGTGCGTAGATGCGCCACTGCGGATCGATCGGTGAGCTC
Source organism: Pyrinomonadaceae bacterium (assembly GCA_035491355.1). Classification (GTDB taxonomy): domain Bacteria; phylum Acidobacteriota; class Blastocatellia; order Pyrinomonadales; family Pyrinomonadaceae; genus PSRF01. Next base: position 385 of record DATJKO010000148.1, on the reverse strand, counting down.
GCTGGCGGGCCGTCGTCCGACACAATCCGTCCACCCGCTTCGATCGCGGCCGTGCGAAAGACCGGCGTCCACGGCAACGTGCCGGTCCATTGCTTAGGATCCGTTGGTTGACCGTCGTAGTGCGCGTAGAAAAGTAGCGTGCGTTGTGCGCCGGGTGTTTTCCATTCCGCGAAAACGGCGGGTGGTGTGTTTGGCGTGTCCGCTTCGAGCAACCGCGGCTCGAGTCCGCGCTGCTTCATCATCTCCATGATGCGCGCGGCGTTGCGGCGAATGTTTGGGCCGTCGTTGGCGACGTTGGGCAGCGAGAGAAATTCGAAATACTCGCGGAGCAGCGGTTGTTCGTTGGCTCGGCGGTAGTCGCGGACTTTTTCCTGCGTCGTTTGAG
>DATJKO010000147.1:0-6414 GCA_035491355.1 Pyrinomonadaceae bacterium | reverse complement strand
ACGGCCAGTAACAACACGGCCAGCGCGCCACCGCTCATATCGTCGTCATCATCGTCAGTCTGCGGATTCGGCACACCTGCCATTGCGCTTTCACCAGCGGCGACCGTCTTCGTCGTCGTTCCGGTGCGGAACTCCGCAACGCCCGACAAGGTCGTCATTGAAGTGCGGCCACGGGAGGCGCTCACCGCGAAGCTGGTGGCTTCCTTGCCGTCGACGATAACGCTGCCGTCTTTGGTCGTCAGGTTAACTGTTGTTCCAGCTAACGTGGAAACCTGCGCACTTCCGGTTTCGAGCATCGCGGTGATGCTGTTGTCCGAGAAACTGAGTTGAAGATTGCTGTTGGCTGAGAGTTCAACTCGGCCCACCTTCGGAATACTAACCGACGCGCTGCTTTGGGGAGCAGTGCTGATCGTCGAATTGGTGAACACCGTGCCGCCGGAAACCATCTTTTGGCCGTTCACCGTAACCTGCCCGGAGACCGACAATTCGCCCGACGCTTTGGCGCCTGCTCCGGCCAATGCCACCATTGAGTAGACACTCAAAACGGCAACCGCCACAACAGTCGCGATGGACTTGCGGCTCCAAGATTTGCTAGTCATTAACTTTCCTCCCGTATAGTGAAACACAAAGGTCTTTATTGCGTACCGCGACGGCCCTCACTGTCGTGGGAATGCCTTGGTTAAAATCCCAACCCGTCCAAAGCCCTTAATGCATGAAAAATTACGGCCCGGAAAGGCAGTAACACTTGGGATTTATTACACTAATACAATCCCCTGTGTCAACAATCATTTGGCCTGAGTTTGCCACAAAACTGTGTCGGGCCTAAATGAACTTTTTAGGGCTCGAAGTCTACCACAGGTCCATACCCCCGCTGCCGCTTTTTTTCTACTCGCCAACGATAAACCCGGTGGGACCAAACCAACGGCCCAACACCCGCAGATGTTGGGCCGTATGATGGCAAGAAAGGAGTGGACCAGCGGAGCCGCACCGCGCCAGCGACTGTCTTATTATCGACCGATCATCCTACTGCTTAATGGCTCGAATTTTTGAAACGCCGCCGCGCATACGCGCCAACCGCCGCCAAGCCGGTTCCCAGCAGGAAGACCGCTGCCGGTTCGGGATTCGGAATGGCGTCGCTTCCCACGGTACCACCCGCACTGCCACCCGATGATTGCGGCGACTTAAAGAGACCAAACTTATTGCCTCTGTTCGTGGACGACACGCTAAAACCGAGGCGTTTCCCGTTATTCCCGTTCTCGAAATCCTCCGAAAACAGTCCCGCCGCTCCCACTCGACTTTCAAACCCTAGCTTTCTCCCGTTATCAAAACCGAGATGTAGCCCGTTATTACCCTCGAAACGCTCAGGAAACAACAGTGCCAGCGTCCCAGCCTCATCAGAGAGATTGAAGTGATGAACTTGGTTGCTCTTCAGCTTCCCGTCCATGTCGTCAGTGCCAAGCGAATCTGCTCGAACCGACGAAACGGTGAGAGTGAGTAAAGATAAGACACCTAAACAAGCAGCTAACGTCCTTGCTCTACGCATACCGGATCCTTCGGGATCTATCCCTGTTTTTGTTGTTACAAGTTAAAGGGGGACAAAGTCGGGAGAACGGTTTAATACCACATAAACCGTTGATCGTCGTGTGCGTTGCCGCAAATTCGACGGTTTCTCCAAACATGTAACAGTATCGTGACAGGATCAGCCGCTAGCGAGTTCCCGACCATACAAACGGTTCAGTTCCCGCAGCCTTGCGGCGAGATCGCGTGTGAGAGCGCCGTGTTCAAATCGCCAGGTCCAGTTTCCCTCGTTACTGTTGGGTAGATTCATGCGAGCTTCGCTGCCGAGTCCTAGGACGTCCTGTAACGGCGCAATTGCCCGGTCGGCCACCGAACCCCATACCGCACGAATGAAATCCCAATGAATCTCTGCACCAGTAGATTTCAGGTAATGCAGACAAAACTGTCGCTGCTCCTCGATCTGCTTTGCCCTACGCGTTGAACCGGCGCCCTCGACGGCATTGAACCAACCAACAGCAGTGTCGTTATCGTGCGTGCCCGTGTACGCGACGACGTTGCGCACGTAGTTGTGAGGCAGGTCGACGCTCTTCTTCGGATCGCCTCCGAAACCAAACTGAATCACGCGCATTCCCGGAAAGCGCAGCTCATCTCGCAGCTCGTTCACCTCAGCAGTGATGACACCAAGATCTTCGGCAATGATCGGTAGTTCACCGAGCGCGGCGCGAATGCTGTTGAATAACTCGCGACCCGGCGTCTCAACCCAGTGACCGTTCTCGGCGGTTCGATCCCCAGCCGGAATCTCCCACGCCGCCACAAAGCCGCGGAAATGATCCACGCGAGCAACGTCAACCATCGCGAAGATCGCGCGGACGCGCTCGATCCACCACTTGAACCCGTCCTCCTGCATTCGCGGCCAGTTGTACAACGGGTTTCCCCAGAACTGTCCGGTCGAACTGAAATAATCCGGCGGCACGCCCGCAACGACTAACGGTTGTCCACTGGAATCGAGTTTGAACTGCTCGGGGTTGGTCCAAACGTCGGCCGAATCGTGGGCCACGAAGATCGGAAAATCGCCGATTATCTTAATGCCGCGTTCGTGACAGTAGCCCCGCAGCCAAGACCACTGGCGAAAAAACAGAAACTGATAAAACTGGTGCGCCTCGACTTGCGACTTCAACCGCTCGCATGCGCCTTCAGTAGAACCCCATTCAGTCCACGCGACCCCACCGTGTTCGTCCTTTAACGCGCGGAAGAGTGCGTAGTCATCGAGCCAATACGACTGCCGCTCCACAAACTCGCCAAACTCGGACCTCAGCTGATCCGCTTTACTGAAACGCTCGTACGCGCGCGCCAGCAGCTTGTCTTTGAGTTGATGGGCAAAGCCGTAATCGACTGGTCCAACCGGCTTCTCTTCAAGATCCGTTCGGTCCAACAGACCATCGTCAACCAGCCGTTCCGGACTAATCAGCAGCGTGTTACCCGCGAAAGCGGAATAGGAAGCGTAAGGCGAGTCGCCGTAGCCGGTTGGACCAAGCGGCAACACTTGCCACAAAGTCTGACCGGCCTCAACGAGAAAATCGACGAACTTGTAAGCCTCCGGTCCGAGATCGCCGATACCGAACGGGCTCGGTAAAGACGTCGGATGGAGCAGAATACCGCTGGTTCTAACCACGGAAATCAATTAGCAGAAATCACGACGTAATCGCGGCGACTATAAAACCGAATCCCCTGCTCCGAAGCCGTCATCATCAACGGCCGCGGCACCCGCAGACCCTTGTCGTTGGTCGACGACACTGAGAGCACGTCATTTCCCGCGAGATCCATCACCCTCATCTTGCCGTCGTTCGAAAACCCAAATCCGTACGCGCCAGTGGCGAGCGATTCGCCATTAACTTTGATCGGTGAATCCGTAATGAAGAAGCCTTCGTACTTCGCGCGCACCTCGGATGAGTACCCGGAAGTGTCGACGAGACCCACAATCACATAACGTTCGGCGCCAAGTTTAGCGGCCGCCGTGTTGCGCGTCTGCGTCGGCGCGCTCTGCCCCTTGAAATAGAAACTGGTCGGTACGAGTCTCGTCAGCTCTGCGCCCGTCACAACGGTCGGCTTGTCCTGTAACACCGCGCCAAGAGCAATCGAGCCGGTTAGAACCAAAAGTGTCGCAGTTACAAAAACGTGCTTTTGCCAGCGTTTCATGTACGTCGTCCTCAAAAAATTTGAATGTGGAGTTGCGGGTTCGGCTATCGCGTCATACTCTGAACGCAGAGTTCATTTAACGCAAGAGGAAAAAACAGAAAAAAGATGGCTGATATGCGCGTCGGGGTTTTGACGGGCGGCGGAGATGCGCCCGGACTAAACCCCGCTATAAAAGGTTTGGTTTATCGTGGGTCGGAAGTCGGCCTGGAGGTAGTTGGACTATTCGATGGTTGGCGCAGCTTGATGAATCCGGCGCCGAAGGTATTGAAACTCGATCGCGAAACGGTGCGCCGCTGGGACCGCGATGGGGGAACGAATCTCGGTTCGTCACGAACAAATCCGTTTCGTCAGGTAAACCAGGAAGGCGAATCGATCGATCGATCGAGCGAAGTGCTCGAGAACATTCAGAAACTTCAGCTCGACGCACTCGTCGTTTGCGGCGGTGAAGACACGTTGGGCGTTGCCGCCACGCTGGCGCCACACGGAGTGAAGATTGTCGGCATTCCCAAGACGATCGACAAGGATCTGAACGGCACGGACTACACACTCGGTTTTGACACCGCGCTGAGAAACGTTTCCGAGGTGATTGAACGGTCACGCACGCCCGCAGGATCGCATGGTTGGGTGCAGATCGTCGAAGTGATGGGACGGCACGCCGGGCATCTGGCGCTGTGGTCGGGACTGGCAGGACAGTCGCACCTGATTCTGATCCCCGAACATCCGTTTCGTTATGAGCGCGTGTTTCATTTGCTGCGAGATCGTTTGGGGGAATCGGATCTGAGTCGTGGTCTCGGTCAGCGTCCACGCTATTCGGTAATCGTAGTTGCCGAAGGCGCGCGAGCTGAGGATGGCGAGATCGTTACGATTGACGATCGGCACGACGCGTTTGGACACGTGCGACTGGGCGGGATTGGCGAAGTGCTCGCGAGGAGAATCGCGAGCGAAACGCCGTACGAAGCGCGGGCGGTGGTGTTGGGCCACCCGCAACGTGGCGGACCGCCAAGTCCGATCGATCGCATCATGGGAATGATGTTCGGCGCCCGTGCGGCAGAGGCAGTCGCGGCGAAAGAGTTCGGCAAGATGGTCTCGGCGCGCGGCGTCGCCCCAGCGTGCGAGCTGACGCTCGTCGACATCGCCACAGTCCAAGGCAAGATCAATGTGGTAGACGTCGAGCGCTACTACGACACCGAGCGCTACCACGTCAAAGCCATCGGCATGTAATCGGAGTTAAGCTTTGGCTTGCGCGCTGAACGGCTCGGCGGTGGTCAGGCGGCGGTGAACGCGGCCGACCAGCGTCGGGATCGTCGAGTCGTCGTTTGGCTTCGGAATGATCTGTGGATCCGGAGGAATAACCGGCCGGATCATCTTTTGTTGCAGCTGCTCCCGACCGTCCATCATCCAACCGAACCCACGGAAGATGTAAGTCAACAGCGTACGATCCGCTTCTTCGATTCCGAGTGCTTCCTGCACGCACCAGGCACCGAAATCCGTGTTGGCCGTTAGTCGCAACGGCGGCTCGTCCTGGCGATCCGCCTTCAGCACTCCATTGACGAACGCGGTGAGATAAATCAGCCGTGCGATGGTGAGTCGTTCCCGTTGTCGCGGCGAGATCGTCAACTGACCCGCATCGATCGCCTGGAACACAGGATCGATATAGATCGCCGGCCGCGGATCCTGTTGTACCTGATTGCCTCTGCCGGCAGCGGAGATCTCGGGATGACCGAACGTCGGTAGTCCACCACCCAGCATCTTCTGGCGAATGCGTTCGGCACGTTGATCAGCCGGCAACGCTTCAAGCTCCTGGACGAAATCAGACATGTCGTGAATCGCGCCGAAGTGTCGCGCGCCATCCAGCGCCATTTGCGAGGCGATAAAGAAGTCGGAAACGGAGAGCGTGTGCAACGTCGCCATGTAGCGCGCGACCATGCTCGAACCCGCCGAACCATGATGGATCTGAATCGTGCCCATCCGTTCGAGGATCAAGCGCTCGTGTTCATTCGCGTGTCGACCTAAGATCAAGCTGTACGAAATCTGAAACGCGGTTCGTTTCTCCGCGACTTCCTCGGCGATGAACTTGTTCGCCGCCGCCGCCAGATCGCGATCAGTCGCCTGCGGATTGCCCGCCACGACGTAGTTCAAGTACGCGGAGACACCGCCGACGGCAACGTTGCGCATATGAAGACTGATCATCTCCGTTAACAGCGCAACCGGATCGCGGTCGTCGTGTACGCCATGGTCCTGAGGTTCAGCCTTGGCCAGCCGTGCTTTTTCGAGAGCAGCCACATGTTGGATAGCTACTTCCGGACCATTGCCGGGATACTGCTTAACAAAACCAGCGAGCTCGTCGATCAGCGATCCTCCGCTAAAACGACCGTCCTCCGTAGATCCCAAACTTTCGAAAAACTTTTGATCGATAAACGCTGCGAATCTTTCTTTGTCGCGGGCTGATGCGTCGCCGCCACTGAACAGACCCGTGAAGATAACGTCTATAGGTCCCGCGGCGCCGCGCACGATGTCGGCCTCGGGAATGATTCCGCGGATAGTGAATGATCTGATATCGAGTGTGATCGTGGTCCCGTTGCAATCAACAGGCTGCTGATACAAAACCGGATTCGCGAGAATTCCGGTGGATGCCGGCATAGTGGCAAAGTAACCCAATGTTGTCGCAATCGCTTTTTCGCCGAGCTCATTGGCCCGAGC
>DATJKO010000146.1:0-2612 GCA_035491355.1 Pyrinomonadaceae bacterium | reverse complement strand
GATGTCGCCGGAATAGTTCGACGTGATGGTCGAAATGGCCTCGTTGTAGTCCTTCTCGATTTCGTCGACGACCTGGTAGGAAGAGGTCGTGGTGCCGGAGGCGAAGCTGCTGAACCTTCGTGTGGTGCCAACGGTCCCGCCAAAGACCGCCGCGGCCAGAATCACAGCAGCCGCTATCACCGTGAACTTCTTAGTAATCCATCCTTTTCTGTAGTCAGGAGAGGGGGGTTCTAATTGGCGGGCAACTTCCATTGCCAAAATATACCACAGGCATCGCCGGAGTTTCGAAGTGCGCCTCAACGCCCCTGATCCGTGTGATATATTTGCGAACCGAGACGCGAATGTCCCAGTTTCTCTCGATCGTCATTCCTGCGTATAACGAAGCGGTCCGGTTGGGCACCACACTCCAGACGGTCGTGGACTACATGCGCCAGAATTATCCGGAGGGCGAGGTGATCGTCGTCGATGACGGTTCCAGCGACGACACCGCCGGGCTGGCCCGGCAGTTGTTCGCGAACAGCGGCTCACTCCGAACTTCCGTAATCAGCTACAGGTCCAATCTCGGAAAGGGACGAGCCGTGCGGCTCGGCTTGCTCGCGGCACGGGGCGAAATCGCCCTCTTTTCCGATGCCGACCTCTCAACTCCGATAACCGAAGCTCCGAAACTGGTCGATCCGATTCGCAATAACGAGTGCGACGTGACGTTTGGCTCGCGCGCCCTCGACCGCAAACTGATCGGCGTCCATCAACCGTGGCGCCGTGAACAGGGCGGCCGAGTTTTCAATCTCGTCGTTCGTTTGGCGACGGGGTTGCCGTTCTGGGACACGCAGTGCGGCTTCAAAGCGTTCAACATGACGGCGTGCCGTCCGCTCGTCGAAGCGGCAACTGTCGATCGATTTGGATTCGACGTCGAGCTGCTGTATCTCGCGTTCCGCGCCGGCCTGCGACTGCGCGAAGTGCCCGTGCGTTGGGACCACAACGAAGGCAGCAAGATTAGTTTGATGAGTGACAGTTTCCGGATGGTCAGCGAAGTGGGACTGATTCGGCAACAAGCGCGCCGGGGAGTGTACGATGGAGCCATTCGCGCCGTGCATGATCGGGTTGAGCTTTGAGCTTTGTACTTTGTACTTTGAGCTTTGAGCTTTGTACTTTGAGCTTTGTACTTGGTATTTTTCTCCAAGCTGAGTCAGCAGAGGGCGACTTGTCAGCAAAGAACAAAGAACCAAGAACAAAGAACTAAGAACAAAGCTCAAAGAACAAAGCACAACCACAATGCCAGCCCGACTCAACATCAACATCGATCACGTCGCGACGGTGCGGCAGGCACGGCGAGCGCCGGAGCCAAGTGTGATTGCCGCCGCCATGGCTTGCGAACAGGCAGGCGCCGACGGGATCACGGTCCATCTGCGCGGCGATCGCCGTCACATCCTGGACCAGGACGTACGGCTGCTGCGCGAGTCGGTCACTACGTATCTCAATCTTGAAATGGCGGCGACCGAAGAGATGTTGGACATCGCACGTGAGGCTGCGCCTGACGCCGTCACGCTGGTGGCGGAGAGACCGGACGAGATCACGACCGAAGGCGGACTCGACGTTAAGGCCAACGCAGCGACGGTGGGCAAAGCCGTGGATGCGCTGCGCGAGAGCGGAACGCTCGCGAGTCTCTTTATCGATCCGGACCCGACGCAGATCGAGGTTGCGCACTCAGTTGGCGCGCAGCAAGTCGAGTTGTGTACTGCTGCTTATGCGGAGGCGATGCTGGGAGCGCGCGGAATTCATGGCGAAGGCGCGGTGCGCGCGAATCAGGAGTTGCGGCGGTTGAGAGAGGCGGCTGAACTGGCGGCGCAGTATGGATTGCTCGTCGCCGCTGGTCACGGATTGACGTACAGGAATGTCGGCGCCGTCGCTGCGATCGAGCAGATCATCGAGTTCAATATCGGCCACAACATCATTGCACGTGCGATCTTCGTCGGTCTGGAAAACGCAGTGAGAGAAATGCGCCGGCAAATAAATCGGCTCTGATCCGTGTTACCGTGAGGTTGCGATCTGTAGTCGCACTACCGATCGTTCCAGCTTGGCCCGGGCTACTTCGAAGTCCTCTTCAGTTCCACTCCAGCTAGTGAGTTGCTTCTCGAGACGTTCACGCGACGCCTTCGCGCGCGCGGCGTCGATCTCGTCCGGACGTTCAGCAACTTCCGCGAGCACCGAAACATGATCGTCGCGCACTTCTACAAACCCGCCCGATACGTGCAACTGAGAACTCTTGCCATCCTGCACGTAAGTAAGCACGCCTGTTTGGAGATTTGAGATTAGCGGCGTGTGACCCGGAAGAATTCCTAACTCACCACCGAGTCCCGGGACCGTAACCATGTCCACTGACTCGGTCAGCACACGCCGTTCAGGAGTAACAACTTCGAGTTGTAGCTTGTCTGCCATATCCAGTTTGTCTTACTGGGCAATCGTCTTCGCTTTGTGAATCGCTTCTTCGATCGTGCCGACCATGTAAAACGCCTGCTCCGGCAGATCGTCGTGCTTGCCATCGACGATCTCCTTGAAGCCCTTGACCGTCTCGGCGATCTGCACGTACTTGCCCTTGAACCCGGTGAACGGCT
>DATJKO010000145.1:0-9726 GCA_035491355.1 Pyrinomonadaceae bacterium | reverse complement strand
AAACTACCATGGGCCCATTATTCCACTGAACTATGTCACTTCGGTGTCGCCGCTGCGCGATCGATAGCGGCGCGCAGACCTTCGGCACTGAGGTTTCTCAGTTGGACACCGTTTACAAAGATCGTGGGGGTGACTCCAACGCCATACATCTCGCCATCCTGGACATCGTGGTTGACTTCGGCCGCGTAGGTGCCGCGATCGAGTGCCGCGTCGAAGCGCGCACGGTCCAGTCCGAGTTCAGTGGCGTACTTCTTAAGGGAGGGAAGATCAAGGGCCTGTTGTCGGGTGAAGAGCAGTGCGGCGTATTCGAAAAACTTTCCTTGCGCGTTGGCTGCGTTTGCCGCTTCCGCCGCCTTGCGCGCGTTCTCGTGCCGGTTCAGGGGAAAATCTCGGACCACGAATCTAACCTTGTCGCCATAAGATTTCAAGACCTCTTCGAGCACCGGATGCATGGCAGCGCAGGCGGGGCATTGAAAATCCGTGAACTCCACAATCGTGACTGGAGCATTCGCTGGTCCACGTGAGGGATCGTCGTCGACGCTGATGTTCTGCACGGGTTGCGCGGGCTCGGTAATCAACCAGCGAATGTTGGCGTTCTTGCGTAAGCGAGTAGAGAGTTCGTCTTCGAGACGCTGGCGTTGCTGGTCCTGGAGATAGGTAGCAATCTGGTTGCGAACTTCATTCAGTCCACCGGTGATTCGCGCCTTGTTCTCTTCATAAAACTTCGCGACTTCCGCCTCGGTTGGTGGACGAACTTTATCGCTGACTTCGGTGCGAACGATCTGTTCTGGTCCAACCTGACGGCGTCGCGCCTCTTCCAACAGCAACATGTTATTGATCAGTAGATCCGCCTGCTGCTTGCTGAGTTCATAAGCTTGAATTCTGATCTGGTAGACGATCGGTTTCAGACGTTCATTGATGATGGCTGCTTTCAGCGGTTGGCCGCCGATTGTGGCGACGATTGCTTCGTTGTTGAGGTTCGGAGCATTGATGTCAGCTCCGATTACGACGGGCGTTGTCTTCTTTAGACGGTTCACGAAATCATCGGCGAGTTTCGCTTCTGACTCTGCTTGCAGATAAGCTGCCGCTTGCTGGTTTAGGGCCGCTGCTTCCGCGCCTTGCGTTTGCACACCCTGCGAGTCAAGCAGTGTCTTGATCTGCGCGGGAGTCGGAGCTGGAATGCGTTTGGCTAGTTCTGTTTCATAAAGCGTATGTGTATCGATGCGGCGCCGGTTTGCCTCCAACTGAAGCAACATCGTGTTGATTTGCAGGTTCAGGATTTCTTGTCGTGCCGCGGCAACCTTGTTTTCGACGTCGTCGAGCTGCTGGCGCACGCTGTCGTTGAAATCGGCGGTCGTAAACGTTTGACCGTTTAGCTCAACTATGTTGACGGGTGCGACTGGGCGTCTTGGAGTTGCTACCGATGCTGCCGGCGTTGGTTGGGCCGCCGCTTCGGGTTGCGGAGTGGCTGGGGTGGCCGGTGCTTTCCTTGGCGTGGTCCCGCGCCGTCGCGTCTGGGCCACAGAGGCAGTTGAAAGCGTCAACAAGATAATCAATGACAGGGCGCCGAGGGCAGTTTTCATACAAAACTCGCTATTTTTCTTAGCGGATAATAGAAGAACCTTCAGTTAGAGTACAAACAGAGCAAAGGCGCTGCCTTTGGATAAAAGCAGCGCCCAAGGGAACAGAGCACACGTTACGAACCAAACAATCAGTGATAGCGAATGATGCTTCGCCGTCTGCGTTTCACGGGAGTGCGAATTGACAACAGGTCGCTGTGGCGACCGTTGAGAATGAACGCGAGTCCCTGGTGAGTGACGCCGAGAAGGCGAGCTGCGCGTGTGACGCTGCCGCCGGATTCTTCGAGCGCCTTGCGAATCAGGTTGCCTTCGTAGCGAAGCACTTCAGCGTCGAGCGAGAAGCCTGGTGGCATCGCTGTTGGTATTTCGGGGCTGGCGGTCTCTTTGGTTGGTTCGGTTGCACTTGCCGCCAGCACGCGCCGTGCGCACTCGCCCAATCGCGTGATGAGACTTCTGTTTTGTGAATGCGAGAGGAGAGATTCAGCCGTGCGATAATACTCTTCCGTTGCATTCGGTGGCAGATAGGAATACAACTCTTCAATTGCCGTGACAGCAGCAATGCCGCCGCGATCCGGGTTTCCGGCAGTCTGAGCAATCTCGATCGCTTGGTCCAATGCGGTCCTGGCCAGATGACCTTGTCTCAAGCGCGCGAGAGCTCTTCCATGCGTCGTGAGTGCTTCAGCGAGCAGAGCATGTTCACCGCCGCGCTTCAATGAGCGAACTGCAGAGCGAGCAGCTTTCTCTGCCTGGTCGTATTTTCCTTCGAGCAAGAATGCTTGGGCGCGGCTATCTTCAGCACCGGCGGCACCACCATGGTCACCAACGCTTAGGTGGAGAGAACGCGCGCGCGCCAGATGCTCCTGAGCTTCGTTGAACCGTCCGATCGTGGCGAATAAGAAACCTACGTTGTTCTCGACTCGTGCATGGAATCGGCGGTGACCCGCTTGCTCAAAGTGGAAACTCGCAGCAGCGTATTCGAGCAGCGCCTTGTCAATATAGTCTTCGCGATTCTCTGATGTTCCGAGACTCCGAAGGAGCGTTGCGTATGAGTTGTGAAACTTGCCTTTGAGCGCGTTGTTTGTGCTCGCGTCGAATAGCGGCGCGGCTTCCGTGTAGATGCGCAACGCATCGCGATCTCGCGTAGCCGCACGTTCGACCATCGCACTATTGGAGAGTGCTCGAAGGTATTGTTCGCTGCGGCTATCTCCTAAACTGTCGAGAACGAGTCGTAATGTAACGCGTGCCTCGTCGAGCGCACCTTCACGCCAGTAGCAGATCGCGAGATCGACTCGCGCCTCTGCGGTTTTTTCTTGCATTCCAAGCGTCTCGAAAATCGCGGCGCTTTCACTAATAAGGTCTTTCGCAACTTCCTGCGCGCCCGGTACTTGCTTGGCGCTCCCGAGCCAACCGGTCAACGTGCCGGCCCGCAAAAGCAGTTCGGCTTTAGCTTCGTCTTTAAGGTTTTCTGTCTCCGGTCGGTGAGGAACTCCTGTCCAAAAAGGCTCAAGGGTTTCGGCGGCACGTTCAAATTCACCGGCTTCCTCTAGTCCCCTCGCAAGCTCACATAAGGGGACTACATTATCGGTAATAGGAACATCGGCGCGATTCTCAAAAACGGAAGTCTGCAAATTCATAAACGGTCTCCAGTTGAGCGCACAGGCAAGGAACCTTGCAAGCGTATCGATTGACGGATATTATCAGCAACAACCAATTAATCTACTTGGTTAACACACACCACTTCACCGGCTTTGACTACAACATCTTGAGGAGAAGATCAATGAAACTTGTCAAAACTTTCGTATCTGCGGTACTGCTTGTCACTGCGATTACAGTCAACGTCTCCGCTGGGGAACAAGACACACCGGCTTACGTCCCACCACCAAGAGCTACTGCCGAAGAAGGGATCTCCCCGATAGGCGATCCGTACTTCGAACGAACGGGAGAAATATCGGCTGAAACGACAGATTACCTGTTTTTCGAAGCGTTGGCAGCCCTGCTGTCGGTGTACTGAGTAGCGCCCACTCAGACAAAAGCACTTCCAGCTTGCGCCCGCGGCGTAGCCTCGCGGCCTTTGGTTCTGTGTGTCCGGGCTCACCGAATGTTCGAAAAACCTGGCTTGGGAGGCGGTGACGCGCTGCATCGTACCCCCATCTGGCCCCTATGTCCATAGGGAACTTTACATTATTGAACGGGCCAATGGCATGCACGTTTCCGCCGCCATCAGGCGCTTTTCAGGTTTTTCTTAAGAATTCGGGCCTTTTGCCCCATATCACCAGCTTCAACCAACCGCCTGACCGTCTCGAGCGTGTCGATCTCCGCGGCCGTCTTATCAGGCCTTAAGCGGAGTATCCGCGGAAAACGAAGTGCATAGCCGCTCTTATGTCGCTTCGATGGTTGAACTCTGTCAAAAGTCACCTCGATTACTATCGTGGGCTCAACTACCCGTACCCTCCCATGCGCAAACTCCTGAATGGTATGGTCCTTGAACCACTCCGTCAATTCAGTCAATTCCCGATCCGTCAACCCTGAATACGCCTTACCAATATTCAACAACTCATCGTCTTCGGCAGAACGTCGCACCGCAAACGTATAGTCCGACAGCAGGTGTCGCCGCTTCCCATGGCCCACCTCCACCGCCGTCACCGCCACATCCAACGTCGCGATCGCCCGCTTTAACTTTAGCCACTCCCGACCCCGGCGCCCCGGCTTGTAAGACGACGCCGGGCTCTTAATCATCAATCCTTCGTTTCCCCTTGCTCGCGCCGCCGCAAACTCGTCGTCCAAAGCGGCCGCCTCGTTAAACAGCTTCCCCTGCGACAACCGCAACACCCCACTCGCCGGCACGAGTTGGTCCAACAACGTCCGGCGCTCCGCCAGCGGTTCATCGATCAACACTTTGCCCGCCGCATAAAGCAGGTCGTACGCCACCAGCACCACGGGCACTGCCGTCAGCAGTTGAGTGCCGACGTTCTTTCTCCCCAATCTCTTTTGCAACTCGCTAAACGGCAGAATGACGTCGCCGTGAGCCGGAACGATCTCACCATCAATGATGGCGTCACTCGGCAGCGACCGCAACGGTTCGATCAACTCCGGAAACCGGTGCGTGATCTCGTCCATCGTTCGCGAATATAGCGCTACTCTATCTCCCTGAACGTGCGCCTGGGCACGTATGCCGTCAAACTTGTCCTCTACCAAAAACTCTTCCGGCATCGTTCGCGCAACGTCAGTTAAATCCGCCGCCGGCGTCGCCAACATGAACTTGATCGGGTGAAACAGTCGCATGCCGACGTCTCCTAAATCCGCAGCACGCGCGCGCGTCGCCGTCTCACCGATGTCGCCCAGGAGCATGTTTGCATACGCAACATCCGCTAGCGACTGAGCAAAAACACGAGCGATCGCGTCTTCCACCAATCCCTCGCGTAAACCGATACGCAAGTCGCCACTCAACAGCTTCACTAAGTACTTCGCCTCCAACGGAGTCGCTTTGTGCAGGACCGCTGTCAGCAATGCAGTCTTGTTCCTGATACCCCGTGTCTCACTCAGGCGCGCAATTAGCGATTCCGTTTCGGCGAGCGTGATCGTCGGCGTGAAACTCTGGCGTGACTCCTTAACGATCTCTTCCGCTAGATCTCCAGGATCGCCAAGGCGCACGTAACGGGGATAGAGATCTTCAGGACTAAAACCGGTGGCCTCACTCAGCGCCGCACTGATGATGCTGCCGCCGACATTCGTCGTGCGTGCGTCAGAAAGTGCAAACTGGTGTCCCGCAAAATAGCGTGCGGCGCGCGTGAGATCTGGATCCGAAAGCGTTTGCAAAAACGCACCGAGGATGGCTGCTTTCTCCAACTTCTTCGTGGTCGCAGCCACGGCTTCGGCGCATTCCGCAAAGGCTTGAAGAGTCCCACTAGCTTCTGACATGGATATGAGGTAGTGTACTGCAACCTCGACAGATTCCGCCGGTACCACACGTGCAATCTGTGTCATCCGTGGGAAACTTTTTTTTGCGAGCGCCTCGCGCTACAATTCCGACAAGCAACTTAGTCAGAAGGCGAGCAAAGCAGTGTTTGCATTTATCCTCGAATCCCTTGGCGCTACCGAGTTAATCTTTATCCTGGCGATTGCACTGATCTTTTTTGGACCGCGAAAACTGCCTCAGCTCGCTCGCTCAATGGGAAAAGGCCTGGCCGAATTCCGGAAGGCTTCTGACGACTTCAAACGAACCTGGGAACGTGAAGTGGCATTGGAAACCGACAGCGACGAGCATCGTGTACTCGCTCCGACGACTCCAGGGGAAGACGATTCAAACGTCGTATCCGCTGAGGCGAGCACAACGACCGACCCGCAACTCGAACCTGCAAATCCCGAATGGGTGGTCCCGCGCGACGAGTCGCCATACGTCGCGGCAGCAACTGCCGAAGCAACTTCCGAAGCGGCACCCGAACCAGTGCCCGTTCCTGCTGAAACGAATCAACCAGAACCTCTCCGAAAACACGATTGGCTGTAATCGAATCCGGTAATGGCAGCATTTCTTAGAGCACTGTCGTCGGACAAAACTGACGAAAACGAACTCGGCGGGCAGATGTCCTTTCTGGACCACCTCGACGAGCTGCGCCGCCGGTTAGTGCGCTGCTTTATCGTGATCATTCTAGCGACCACCGGCAGTTGGTTTGTCTCGGAACCTATTTACAACTTTCTCGCTGCGCCGATTGAACGCGCGCTCGCCGAAGCTCAACGCCACGAGGTCCCAATCGCCGGTCTGACCGGAACTGAAACCATCTCCGCGCTCTATACAGTTAAAGAGAACGAGGCCGGACGCTTCGTCTTCGGGGAAGAAACCAAACTCGGGACGAGCGTGATTCCGGCCGGCGCATCGGTCATGGCGCGAGCGCTGAAAGACTCCCAGGGCAAGCTGGCACTCTTCACGGACGAAGCACTTTACGCAGGCAGCTTCATAATTCCGAAAGGCGTGCGTTTACCGATCGAAGTCGACTCGGCGCCGCGAGAGTATGGCGGCGAAAATGACAAGCTGATTGTGACCACCGCGATTGAGCCATTCTCTCTTTACATCAAGGTCTCGCTCTACGCGGCGATTGCGATCTCGGTGCCCTTTCTGCTCCTGCAAATCTGGGGTTTCGTTTCCCCGGGTCTTTACCCACACGAACGTGCTTACGTCACGCCGTTCATCCTGCTTTCGTCGATCTCGTTCGTACTCGGCGCCGCTTTCGCCTACTACGTGCTGTTCCCACCAGCGGCGAAGTATCTGTTGGGTATCGGATCGGGCTTTCGATTACTACTCAAAGCTTCTGACTATTTCGACTTCATCATACTGATCATGCTCGGCATGGGCGCCGTTTTTCAGATGCCGGCTATCACATACGTACTGGCGCGCATCGGTCTTGTAACCGCCGGACTGCTCGTGAAGATCTGGAAGACGGCTGTGGTCGTAATCATGATCGCCGCCGCGGTGTTGTCGCCCACGGCCGACATTCCAAACATGCTCCTGTTCGCCGCGCCCATGCTCGTTCTGTACGTGGTTTCCATCTTTGTGGCGTGGATCTTCAACAAACCCCGAACTGCGAGCTGACCGCCTCTCTCAACTCCCCGTTATCAGCCAGGATTTACACGGTTTTGGCTGGCTTTTTGGGCAACGAACTCCGTTCGTCTCGGCATCTTGACTGTGTTCATAACTGGATCTTAGAATCCTCGGTCTTCAACGGCGCCCGATTGCAGTCCGTATCGCTCGATTTCGTCCGCGTACAACAGGAGTTTCTTAATGTCTTACCGGAAAGTTGCCCTTCGTCTGGCATTCGTCTTTGCCATAGCCCTGATCGTCACGCCCGGCGTTTTCTCACAGGAGCAGACGGACCCGACGAACAAACCTCGCAACGTCAAACCTGAACTGAAAAAGGCTTACAAAGACTGGCTCGACAAAGACGTCACCTACATCATCACGGACGAAGAGCGCAAAGCATTCAAGAAACTGGCGAACGACGACGAGCGCGAACGCTTTATCGAGGAGTTCTGGCGTCGCCGCGATCCGGATCCGGATACAGACGAGAACGAGTTCAAGGAAGAGTATTACGAGCGCATCGCTTACGCGAATGAACACTTCAGCTCCGGCATACCCGGCTGGAAAAGTGACCGCGGCCGCATCTGGATCATGTACGGCAAGCCCGACGGTCGCGAAACCCACCCCATGGGTGGCGCCTACGAACGTCCGTCGTACGAAGGCGGCGGTTCAACCACCACGTATCCATTCGAGGTCTGGTTTTATCGTTACATTGCCGGCGTAGGTTCGGGAGTTGAGATCGAGTTTGTCGATCCGACGGGCAGTGGTGAGTACCGCATCGCGCGCAATCCAAACGAAAAAGACGCGATGTTGATGATTCCGGGCGCCGGACTAACGCTCTCGGAACAACTGGGCCTGACTGATAAATCCGACCGCATCATGGGCGCCGGTGGCATCGGCAACTCGCAGTACCAGCGCGAGCAGGACAGCCCGTTCTCGCGTCTGCAACTGTTGGCGGACCTGAGCCGTCCACCGCAAGTGAAATTCAACGACCTGGCGACGGCGGTCAACACAGGTATCGTAGAAGAGTACCCGTTGAACTTCGATCTGCGCATCGATTTCTTCCGCCAGTCTGATGAACGCGTCATCACGGCGTTCACGATTCAGGCCGAAAACAAAGACCTCGTCTTCGCTGACAGCGGTGGTCTGCAACAAGCGCGCATGAACATCTTTGCGCGCATCACGTCCGTTGCCGGTCGGCGTGTTGGGATCTTCGAAGATCCGGTCGTGACTACCGCGACTGCCGAAGAGCTCAGCGAAGCACGGGATCGCAAGTCGGCGTATCAAAAAGCAGTGCCGCTCGCACCGGGCACTTACAAAGTTGACGTCATCGTTCGTGACACTGGTTCAGGCGCGACCGGATTGAAGCAACTGGGCTTCACGGTGCCGAAGTACGATTCCGAGAAGCTTTCGACCTCGACGATGATTCTCGCCGCGAAATTGGAGAGCCTTAACGATCAACCCGCCGTGGGCCAGTTCGTAATCGGGACCACCAAGGTAATTCCGAACGTTTCGGGTGTTTACCGGCGCGGGGCGGCGGTTGGCGTTTACCTGCAAATCTACAACGCCGGAATCGACCAAACGACTTTGCGTCCTTCTGTCGACGTCGAGTACGCGCTGATCAAAGACGGCAAAGAGTTGGGCAAGATGACTGAAGACTGGAAAGGACTCAGCGATTCCGGTCAACGCCTGACACTCGCTCGCTTGATCGACACACGAAACCTCGGCGTCGGTGAATACGAAGTTGCGATTCGCATTCGCGACCGTGTAAGCGGTCAGTCGTTATCGCCGTCACAGAAGTTCACGGTCGTTCAATAGCGTTTGCCGTAGCTCAGACAATTCGGGTTTCTTCTCAGATCCGTCTCCCCGGGCGGTCCAACCAACTTCATCTGAAAGGGAAGACGACCTATGTCTATCTCGAAGGCGCGCCGATTTGCCGCGCTTCTCGCCCTTGCGTCGATCACGTCAGTCATCGTTCCCGCTCAACAACAAAAACAGAGTCCAGACGAAAAGCAGCGCAAAGTCACGCGCGAACCTAAGAAAGCGTACGTTCAGTGGATCACTGATCACGATCCGATTCTCACGCAGTCCGAGCGCGACGCCTGGAAGAAACTGGCAACGGACGACGAACGCGAGCAGTTTATCGAGGACTTCTGGCGTAGCCGCGATTCCGACCCGGACACTGTAGAAAACGAATTCAAGGAACAGTTTTACGAACGGGTCGCTTACGCCAACGAACACTTCTCTTCCGGCAAACCCGGGCGCCTGACAGACCGCGGGCGCATCTACATCAAGTTTGGTAAGCCTGACTCGATCGAGTCGCACCCCACCGGCGGCGCGTACGAACGCGAGCCCTGGGAAGGCGGCGGCTCGACAACTACCTACCCCTTTGAACGATGGTTCTATCGCTACATTCCAAACGTGAGAAACGGTGTCGAACTCGAGTTTGTCGATCCAACCGGAAGTGGCGAGTACCGCCTGGCCAGAAACTCTGACGAAAAAGACGCGTTGCTGCACACCGGCGGTGGCCCAACGATCGCGGAGTTAACAGGGATCGAGACTCGCAGCGACCGCCTG
>DATJKO010000144.1:0-7394 GCA_035491355.1 Pyrinomonadaceae bacterium | reverse complement strand
CTCTCCCTCACGTGACGGTTCCTTCCGCAGAGACAGTTCGTACGCCTCTTCCGCCGTAACGTTGCGAATAGTGATCGAGCGATCTTCCCAGATGACATTGTTCGCCAGCTCGACAGCGCGTTCGATCTTTTCCGTGGTTGGATCCGGCAACTCGACGTCGATCTCGCAGTTCGAATCCAACACCCGAAATCCTTTAGTGGCTGCCTTGAACAACGTGACGAAGGCTTGCGAAAGAATGTGCTGACCCGTGTGTTGTTGCATATGCTCGAGCCGCCGCGACCAGTCGACGCGGCCGCGCACGATCGCATCACGTCTTGGTGCGACTCCCTGTACGACGTGCAGCACGCCGCCATCGCTGTCTTCGATACACTCCACCACGCGCATGCCATCGAGCGTGCCGGTGTCGCTCGGTTGACCGCCGCCCGTCGGATAAAACGCCGTGCGATTCAAAACGACCGCGGTCCAACCACTGACCCTTTCAGTCACATCCACTACACGAGCTTCAAACTCGATCAGATGCGAATCCGAATAATAGAGGCGTTCCGTTAACGGCATTTAATCCACACAGATTGGTTGAATTGTCTGTAAGATAATCCGCGCATGAGTGCTTGTCCACGCAAATTCATCATCGCCCTGGCGGTCATCGCAATCCTGGGCAGCGTCGCTGCCGCACAAGAGCCGCCGTTGAAATCAATAAGCTACACCTTGTCGATGTCGCGGCCCACGTCGCACCTCTTCGAAGTCTCCATCGCTGTCGAACTCCCTGACCAGTTAAACGACAAGCCGTTACAGTTTCAGATGCCGAAATGGTCGCCGGGCCGCTACGCCGTATTCGACTTCGCAAAGAACGTTCAGGAGTTTCGTGCCAACGGCCGCGTCACGCGCCTCAATGACCAAACCTGGGCCGTCGATCCGGCAGGAACCAGCACCATCACGGTTTCCTACAAGGTCTTCGGAAACGACCTTTCGGGAACTTTCTCCCAACTCGACGAGCGACACGCTAATTACAACGGCGGGTCGATCTTCATGTACGTGGTCAGCCACAAGGCCGATCCCGTGCAACTCACGATCCAGCCGCCTGCTGGTTGGAAGATCGTCAACGGCCGCATGGAACGGGCCGGCCAAACGGAATGGACCTTTGCCAACTGGGACCTGATGATCGACACGCCAACCGAGATCGCACCGGATTGGACAATGGAGAGTTTTGCAGTCGACGGGAAGAAGTTTCACGTCGTGGTCCATTCGTTCGGACCGGAAGGCGGCAAGCGTCCGGCGCTGGTGAAAGACATCGAGAAGGTCGTTCGTGCGGAAGTCGCGATGTGGGGACCGCCGGAGTTCAGCGAATACACGTTTCTGATCCACTACGCCGCCGACGATCATTCGGGTGACGGCATGGAACACCTCACCTCGACACAGATCATCGAACCCGGCGCGCTCGCCGAGCCTGGGGTTTACGAATCAACACTCGGCACCGTCTCGCACGAGTTTTTCCACGTCTGGAACGTGAAGCGTCTGCGTCCCGAAGAACTCGGCCCCTGGGACTTCACCCGTCCCTTGCACACGCGCGGACTCTGGATCGCCGAAGGGTTCACAAACTATTACGGCCACCTGATGTTGCGGCGTGCGGGTATCTGGACCGACAGGAAATTCTTCGACACCGAGTCGCAAACCATCTCGCGCATGGGAAGCGCGCAGGGCAGTCATTTAATGAGCGCGGAAGAATCGTCGATGTCGGCGCCTTTTCTGGACGACGCGCCGCACGCGCAGTTGACGAATCTTTCGAACACCTCGATTAGTTACTACCCGAAAGGCGAACTCATCGGTATGGTGCTGGACCTGCTGGTCCGTGGCCGCACGAAGGGCCGGACGTCGCTCGACGACGTGATGCGCCAGATGTATGAAGAGTTTTATCTGAAGAGTTCCAACAGTAGTTACTACCTGCGCGGGCGTGGTTATCAGACGGAAGATCTCGAGCGCGTCGCGTCACAGGTGTCGGGCGTGGAACTTACGGATTTCTTCAAACGCCATGTGCGCAGCGTTGAGGTGTTGCCATACGACGAGGCGTTTGGTTACGTCGGTCTGCGGCTGGTGAAGACGCAGGCTAAGGAACCGTTCGATGCCGGGTTGTCGCTCGAGTTTCAGGACCGAGTTGCCGCGATCGAGAACGTTCGCAACGGTTCACCGGCGGAGGATGCAGGTTTGCAGGCTGGTGACGAGATCATTTCACTCGCAGGCGGCAACCCTACGAAAGCGACCTGGCTGAAGACCCTCGCGCGTTACAAGTCGGGTGACTCTGTTCCGGTAACTGTGAAAAGAAACCGACGAACGATCAAAGCGAATATCGTGCTGCGCGAACCCGAACGGTTTGATTATCGAATCGAAGAAGATTCGAGAGCGACCGCCGAACAGAAATCATTCAGAAATGCCTGGCTCAAGGGAACGCGGAGTTAAGGGACAATCACTTGCAGGGAATCGGGCGCGATCTCGAAGCGCATCGGCAGTACACCAATCAACTCGCCATCAATCTGCACCGGCGCATCACCACGCGCCAACACACACTTCGTTTTAATAAACTTCACCGCCGGATTGTCGCGTGGCATGCCGGCGCGCATCGCGTGCGACAACAGACGTAAGTAACGAAACCGGTTCGATGTCTCGATAATGCAAACCTCGAATTCCGGTTCATCCAACCGCGCGCCCGGTGTGATCGCGAGATCGCCGCCGTATCGCGGTCCTTTCCCAATCGCCGCAAACGTCGCGGTGTACTCGCGTCCATCGATTTCCAGAGTAAACGGATGGGGACGCCATGCCGCGAGATGACTCAAGCCCGAGATCCAAAACGCGCCTTTGCCGATTCGTTTCTTCAAACGCGGTCGCACATTACGAACGATCGACGCGTCGAGTCCGATACCGGCCATTAGCGCAAAATGCCGGCTGACGTTGTTTGTTTCATCGATCGCGAGGCCGAGATGAATCCGCCGCGAGTTGCCGCGCGCCGCCACAGTCGCAGCTTCCTGTTCGTCAAGTGGCAGACCAAGTTCGCGCGCAAGCACGTTGGCGGTTCCGCGTGGAATGATGCCGAGGCGTGCTTTGGTTCCGGCTAAACCCTGAATGACTTCATTGATGGTGCCGTCACCACCCGCGGCAATGATGTCTGACGATCCATTGCGTGCGGCGCGTGCGGAGATCTCGGTTGCTTCGTGCGGTGCTGTCGTCAGTCTTAGGTCGACTTCAACACCTCGCGATTTGAGAAGGGAAGCGATGTGCTCGATGGGAAGACGGCGCGATTTATAGCGGCCGGTCTTGGGGTTTGCGATTAAGGTTACCTTGCGTGCTCCCACGTACGTTCACAGTTATTCCAACGGTTGTGTCCTACGCAGAGAAGATTCTCAAAGTAAGCCACTACCTATTCCAACCGATAATTTGGCGCCTCCTTCGTGATGATCACGTCGTGGACGTGCGACTCTTTCAAGCCGGCCGAAGTGATGCGCAGGAATCGAGTCTTCTCCTGGAATTCGCGAATCGTGTGGCAGCCCGTGTAACCCATGCCGGATCGCAGTCCGCCCACCAGTTGCGTCACCATGTCCGCGAGCGTTCCTTTATAAGGAACCCGGCCCTCGATTCCTTCGGGCACGAGTTTCGATTCACTCGCCGTCATGTCCTGGGCGTACCGATCGCGGGAACCTTCACGCATGGCGCCAATGGATCCCATTCCGCGGTAGCTCTTGAACGAACGACCCTGAAACAAGATCACTTCGCCAGGCGCTTCTTCTGTTCCGGCAAACAACGATCCAATCATCACCACGTCGGCGCCGGCAGCGATTGCCTTAGCAACAT
This sequence comes from Pyrinomonadaceae bacterium, assembly GCA_035491355.1. GTDB lineage: Bacteria > Acidobacteriota > Blastocatellia > Pyrinomonadales > Pyrinomonadaceae > PSRF01. The sequence goes on along the minus strand of DATJKO010000144.1, from coordinate 3,557 downwards.
CGCCGGAAAACTTAACGCCACCGTCGGAGATAACCGGCACACCCGCACCGCGTGCTGCCTGAACACAGCTTGAAATGGCGGTTATTTGCGGCACCCCAGCGCCGGTCACGACACGGGTCGTACAGATCGAGCCGGGTCCGATACCGACCTTGATTGCGTCTACTCCAGCGTCGATCAACTCCTGTGCTCCGGAAGTCGTGCCGACATTGCCGGCGATCAGATCAGTCTCCGGATGACGGCGTTTGATGTCTTTCACTGCGTTGATGACGCGTGACGAATGTCCGTGAGCGGTGTCGATAACGAGACAATCAACCCGCGCTTTAACGAGTTCATCGGCACGTTCCTGGTAATCGCCAGTGGCGCCAATGGCGGCGGCGACGCGCAACCGGCCCAGATTGTCTTTCGCCGCAGTCGGATACTTGATCGCTTTCTGAATGTCTTTGACGGTGATGAGTCCCTTGATGTGTTTGTCTTCGTCGACCACTAGCAGCTTTTCGATCCGGTGTTTCTGCAAAACTGCTTTCGCCTGATCGAGCGTTGTGCCCACGGGAACAGTGACGAGCGGCTGTTTCGTCATCACTTCCGAGACCGGGATGTCGAACCGCGTTTCAAAACGAAGATCGCGATTGGTGATGATGCCGACCAGGTGTCCAGTCTCATCTACTACCGGAACGCCGCTGATATGAAATCGCTCCATTACCTGAAGCGCTTCGCGCACGGGTCGATCGGGGCGAATCGTGACCGGGTCGACGATCATTCCCGACTCAGATCGTTTTACTTTGTCGACTTCCTCGGCCTGCCGTTCGACGCTCAGGTTCTTGTGAATCACGCCGATGCCGCCCTGCTGCGCAAGCGCAATGGCGAGCGAGGCTTCGGTTACCGTGTCCATCGCAGCCGAGCAAAGTGGAATCTGCAAACGGATGTTGCGCGTAAATTGAGTGGCGGTGTCAGTCTCGTGAGGGAGAACGTCAGAGCGATCGGGTATTAATAGTACGTCGTCGAAGGTCAGGCCTTCGTAAATATCGGATGTGATCATGTGTCGGTAACGCTTCCTGGTCAGTTTCCAATGACAGTAAATGGTTTGTTGTCGGTGAACCGACATTATACATAGATCCGGTGTATTCGCTGTTCGCGGACAGACGGATCGCTGAGCGCTTTTGAAACCAGTACAGCGCGGCGAGCGCGGCACCCGTTAGTAAGGCCAGAATGAGTATCGCGAGGAACACAGTTAATAAGGGAGAACGCGTAGCGGGCGTGTCGGTGTAGACCTTGGAATGCATGGGCGTGGTGTTGACGTCGTCCGAAGAATCGTCGTGTTCGCGCAGGTAACGGGTATAGCCCTCAATGGCCTCGCGTTCATCGTAGCCGACACACTTAGCGTAGGCCTTTATAAAGCTCCGATTGAAAACACCTCCGGGCAGACGCTTGTAATCGTTCGCCTCAATCGCCTCGAGATAGTGGACGGAGATTCGGGTTTGATCGCAGATCTCGCGCAGGCCGATGCCTCGCTCCTCGCGGGCGAGTCGCAATTGTTCGCCTATACTTGCTGCCATCTCCAATCGCTCGTTCCTGGCGCTGGTTGGGTTGGACCGCCGCTAGTATGAATGCGTACAACTCCCACTTTTGCCGCACTATAGCCTGCGCTGCTAAACGCTGTCAAACTTCTACATACCTCGCGCGCACAAGTGTGAATAGCGATCACAAAATCTGGATCTGCTTCTCTTGCTTCTTGCCGCGCGCGGTGGTACGTTGAGGCCAATCAGTGAACATTAGTCGCTTTTAATTTCTACAATTACAAAGTGAGGAATAAGAGATGCCCCTGGAAGCACTCGGAATGGTTGAGACCAAAGGATTCGTGGGTGCCGTTGAGGCCGCGGATGCGATGGTCAAAGCAGCGAATGTACAACTGCTCGGCAAAGAGTACATCGGTGCAGGTTATGTGACGATCTTTGTGCGCGGCGACGTTGGCGCCGTGAAGGCCGCAACTGACGCAGGCGCGGCTGCAGCGAGACGCGTCGGCGAGTTGATCAGCGTCCACGTGATTCCGCGTCCGCACGCGGAAGTCGAACGCGTGCTTCCGGTGAACGGTCGCACCGGTTTGAGTCCCGATGAGAGTGCTCTGCAAGGTGGGGCACGCGGGCAACTCGGCCAGGGCGAACAAGGACGCTCGCTCGGTACCGGCGCGCGCGACGCGAACAAAGAACGCACCAGATAACGGTTCTGGAGCTTTGTTCTTTGAGCTTTGAGCTTTTGTTCGCTTCTGGATGGTTCCGATTCAAGTTTAAAGACTCGTTAGCGAACAAAGAACAAAGTACAAAGCTCTAAGTTCGGAGTTTTGTCATGTCCGTAGACAAGGATCTAGTTTCCGTACAGCAAGCCCGCGACCTGGTTGAAGCGGCCCATCGCGCACAGGCCGAAGTGGCCCAATTCGATCAGGGGAAGATCGATCGTATTTGCGAAGCCATGGCGAACGCTGCGTTGCGCGAGGCGGCCCGGCTCGGTGCGATGGCGGTTGAAGAAACCGGATACGGGATCCCTGACGACAAGCGCGAGAAAAACCGTTTCGCCGCCGAAGATGTGTGGAACTATTTTCGCGGCCTGCGCACTAAAGGCGTTGTTTCCGAGTCGAAAGACGTAGTCGAGATCGCGAGTCCACGCGGGGTCGTTGCGGGCATCATACCTTCCACCAATCCAACCTCGACCGCAATCTTTAAAATTCTGATTTCTATCAAATCGCGGAACGCCGTGGTGCTGTCGCCACATCCTTCGGCAGCGAAGTGCATCAACGAAACTGCGCGCGTAATGCGTGAAGCAGGGATGAAAGAAGGTCTGCCTGCGGAAGCCATCGGTTGCATGACCAGCGCAACCATCGAAGGCACTGAAACGTTGATGAAGCACAAGCAGACGGCAGTCATTCTCGCGACCGGCGGAATCGGACTCGTTCGCGCTGCCTATTCATCTGGTAAACCGGCATTCGGTGTAGGACCAGGAAACGTACCCGTTTGCATCGAGCGTACTGCCGACGTTCCCAAAGCTGTGCAGGACATTTTGACCGGCAAGTGTTTCGATAACGGAACGATTTGCGCTTCCGAGCAGGCGGTGGTGTGCGACGCGCCACTCGAGCAAGCAGTGCGCGAACAGTTCAAAGTCCAAGGCGCACATTTTCTTTCGGCTGCGGAAGCAGAACAACTCGGCAAAGTGGTCGCGACTCCGCAACGATCGCTGAATCCGGCTATCGTCGGGAGGTCAGTGGAAGTGATTGCGAAGATGGCCGGACTGACAGTGCCACCGGGAACGCGCTGTCTATTGGCAGACGTTGGCGGCGTCGGGCGCGATTACCCGTTGTCGATGGAAAAACTGTCGCCGATTCTCGCCTTCTACGTCGCCGACGGTTTGTCAGCGTGCGCGAAACTCAGTCAGCAAGTGTTGGGTTATGGCGGTATGGGCCACACCGCCGGTATTCACACGCGTTCACGCGAAGCCGCGGTGCAGTTTGGTGCAGACATGCCGGCCTCGCGTATCACCGTCAATACGCCGACGACGCATGGGGCAATTGG
>DATJKO010000143.1:0-5827 GCA_035491355.1 Pyrinomonadaceae bacterium | reverse complement strand
ATTTCGAAATTCGAATTTCACGCTTCGACTACCAGCCCGTCGTAAGCAAACTCGACGCCCGGAGGCAGGCGGGCGGAGTCGCGCTCGTGTTTGATGTCGTGAGCAATGTGTGTAAAGAATGTGCGTCGCGGATTCAAGCGGGCAACGTATTCGAGCGCCTTGTCGACCCACAAATGTGTCGGGTGTTCTCTGAAGCGCAAACAGTCGAGGACCAGCGCGTCTAAACCCTGCAGGGAATCGATCGTCTTCTCTGGAATCTCGCTCAGATCGGTGAGATACGCGAAGTCGTTGAAGCGATACGCCATCACCGGCAAACGACCGTGAATCACCTCGAGCGGCGTTATCTCCAGATTCTCTCCGATGCAAAATCCGGCTCCGGGCATAACGACATTCGGAATCACCATCGGCAAACCACCACCGAAATGGGACGGCTCGAAGATGTACTTGAACATGCGCCGGATATCGACCCACGCTCGTTCGTTCGCATGAACATTGAGCGCCCCGAAACGAAAGTTGAGCGGGCGAATGTCATCGAGACCGAAGATATGATCGGCGTGACAGTGTGTGATCAGAACTGCGTCGAGATGTTTGAGTCCAAAGCGAAGCGCCTGTTGGCGAAAGTCTGAGGAGGTGTCAACGAGTACAGTGTGACCCGCATGTTCGACGATCACTGAGACGCGCAGACGATTGTCGCGTGGATCTTCAGACGTGCAGGTTTCGCATTCACAACCGATTGAGGGGACGCCGGTGGAAGTTCCTGTGCCGAGGAAGGTGAGTTTCATGTTCGTAGTGCTTTGATGCTCATCTTCCTCCGGTTATATCTGAGCCAGTGAATGCACGGGGTTTCTGCGTAGGGTTAGTCAGCGCTACGTACTGCATACGCAGATCGTGGAGCAGTCCCTCGATCATCGCCTTTTCACTATTCGTCAGGTTTCCGACTGTCTTGTTTTGCAGCATGGCGAGGACGTCGATCCAGTGTTTAGCTAATTCAAGATCGACTTCGCGCTGGTGCGTCGCGGGGTGCTCCATCATGCCGAGTGCTGACGCGGCATTCGACGCGATCGACATAATGAAACTAATAAAGCTCGCTGGATCCCGGGCGCTCGCCAATTCCTCTTCGGTCAGCTCTTCGTCTTCCATCGAAGCGGGCTCTTCTGTTGGCGTCGCCACGACTTCTGCTGCCGGTTGATCCTGGGGTTGAGCGGCCTCTGCGGCGACGGGTTCCGGCGCTGGCACCTTCGGTTCAGGCTTCGGTTCAGGCTTGGGCTCGGGCTTTTCCTCCGCCGGCACGTCGCGCGGGCTTCCGTCAGCGTTGAAAAGTCGCCGATCAGTTACTTTGAAATTAGGCTGGTCCTCATTCATGGCTTTATTAAAACATGATCAGCGTTTCGCATAAAAACACGGATCGCCGTAGACTACTTCCATGCCAGCAACATTCAGTGATCTCGTAGCTTTGATGGATCGACTGCGTTCGCCGAACGGGTGTCCGTGGGATCGGGAACAGACTTACGCCACGCTCGCGCCGATGCTGCTTGAAGAGGCATACGAAGCGTTTGAAGCCGTCGAAGAAGCGCGCGAAGGTAAGCCCGAGGAGCTGCGTGATGAACTCGGCGACCTGTTGTTTCAGATTGTTTTTTACGCGCAGGTCGCTCGCGAACGTGGCGAATTCACAATCGACGACGTCACGACCGCGATTCACGACAAGATGGTGCGGCGGCATCCGCACGTGTTTGGCGACGTGACCGCTGACGACGCGGCAACCGTGCTGCTGAATTGGGAGACGATGAAAGCCGAAGAGCGTCGCGCCGCGGGGAAAAAAGAGGAGGCGAAAGATTCGCTACTCGACGGCGTCTCGTCGAAGGCCCCGGCGCTGATGGAGGCGCATCAGCTTTCGACCAAGGCGGCGCGCGTGGGTTTCGACTGGAAGAACGTCGACGACATCTTCGACAAGTTACAGGAAGAGATTGAGGAGTTGCGCGTCGCGATTAAAGAGCATGCGGACACGCAGGATGAAGCGAACCATGCGCGCGTTAGAGAAGAGATCGGCGACCTGCTGTTTGCGGCGACCAACATCGCCCGACATCTACAGGTCGAACCTGAAGCGGCATTGAAGTTGACGAACCGCAAGTTTCGCCGCCGGTTCAGGCACATCGAAACCGCGCTCTATGAACAAGGCAAGACGTTCGACTCGACGTCAATCGAGGAAATGGAAAACTTGTGGCAGGAGGCCAAGCAGAGGTAGGCTTTGTACTTTGTACTTTGTTCGCTCCCCGACGCGCTCACTTAGGTCCAGGTAGCCCGTCAGTCCAGCGAACAAAGCACTAAGCTCAAAGTACTAAGTACAACGTACGTTAGTCGTTGATCCGCACCGAACGGAACACGTTCTGGAACGCTGCGTCGAAGTTACGCTCACCTTGCGGAGCGACGGCGACCATGTAAAGGATTCGGCCGTCACGCAGTTGCGTCGTGATCAACCGAACGTTCTCACCACGGCCAGTTGCTTCATTCACATTCGTTAACGTCGAAACCAGCGCGGTACGCCCGTCAAGCGTCGTGCGCTGCGCGCCGCCACTCGTCCGCAGGTTACTGTTTCCCTGACCAAGACTATTGATCAACTCCTGCGTGGCGCTACTCAGATTGCGATTGCTAGTCTGCGCCACACCGAAGCTCGTACCGTGGGTGTAAACAGCCTGACCGTTGTACTGACCATACGCACCTTCCGGCGCAAACCACACCGCGCTGCCATCGTTGATCTGACGCCAGTTCCCCGGCACGCTGACCTGCACGCCACCATTAAAAATCGAGTACTGCTGGTAACGCGACGACGGATACTCAACGCGTCCGACCGGACGATCCTCTGGATGGTTACCAGTGTTCTCGCCCGTCGGATATCGCTGTCCACTTTGCGCTATCTCCTGCATTGAAGGCGCGCGTCCATAACCGCGCAGCCGCTGCTGGATCGACGCAAAGTCGCGCGTGTCACGCGATCCCGCGTTCACTTGCAGCATTTGCGCTTCCTGACTGATCCGCGCGTAACGATCCTTCGGACTCGGGTGATCGCTCAGAAAACCGCCACCGCCTCCGCCCTGCTGCTCGATCGTGCGAAACATGTTCGCCAGATCGCGCGGGTCGTATCCGGCGCGGGCCATGATCTGCGCACCCAACACGTCAGCTTCCGTCTCATACTCACGACTGAACTTCAACACATAAACAGCAAACGGCGCCTGGGCCAGTTGGCCCACTCCCTGATTCCCGGTGAGTACGGTTCCAGCAATACCAGCGATCCCGGCCAGCAGACCATACTTCTGACCCTTCGTCGCCTGCGCCGTACCGTGACGCAGCGCCACGTGACTGATTTCGTGGGCCATCACACCCGCCATCTCGCCTTCGGACTTCGCGGCTTCGATCATGCCGCGGTTGACAAACATTGGACCACCAGGCAGCGCGAACGCGTTGATATCACGAGCGTTCACTACTCTGAAGGTGTACTGAAACTCCGAATGTTGAAATTGCGATGGAATGGCGTTCGCCAATCGGCGCCCTACGCGTTCGACGTAGCTCTGCACCTGCCCGTCGTTCATCAGCGGATACTGCTGCTCAACTTCCTGCGCGGCGCGGCGTCCCAGCTGAACGTCGTCAGAAACACTGTACTTATTACTGTGTAATTTAATCTGCGTTTGCGCGAGGGCCGAGAGCGGCATCAACGAGATCGCCACTAGAGAAATCCACGCGACCAAACTCTGTCGTTTAACTAAAGGTTTCGTACTCATCGAGTATCCTTTCAGGCGTCAATGCACCAAAACGCAACAGGAATACACGGATTTGTTTGCAATTTCGCCCGTGTTTACTGCCGAATTGGCCGGACTGCCAATCCTCAACCCTCGACTTGCAACGACAATGCCAACAGTCGTCAACCCCGATTTCGGGGCTCGATATGCTCGTTGAACCATTTGGCGGGATCCGCCAGCGGGGTGATCGTGTGCGGCTGTCCACGCCACACGCGGATCATTGAGATTATGAGGAAAACCGTGGAAGCCATGCCGAATAATACCTGGCCGAAGTTCCCACCACCGACGAGGTAGATTAGCTTGAAGAGCGTCGAGATCGCCAGCAGCGCGATGTGCAACGCCAGCGCTTGCGAGGCGTGAAAGCGCACTTTCACTTCTTTGCGCGGAACCACAAACAACAAAATCAACGACACCACGATCCCGACATACGGAGCGTAAGAAAGCAGCAGAGCCCACTTCTCGGGTATTCCAATCCCTGCGACTTGTCGATCTGGATACGCGAGTGGATGTTGATACACCGGCTGTGGCTGTTGGTACGGGGGAGGCTGATGCACCGGTGGCGCGTAAGTAGGCGGAACGAAAACCGACGGGTAAGGCGCTTCCAGCGGAGGATTGTCAATACGACGAGTCGGCGCCTCGGAATACACGTTCTGCCGCGCGCTATCGCTCGGGGTCGGGGTCCACGAAGGAGGCGATTCTCCTACCTGGCGCGTGGCGCCGCCCACCTGCTGCGTCTCGCCACCGCGCTCACCCCAGGATTCCTCCGCCTTGCGTTCAACGTCGGGATCGAGTGGATTGGTGTCGTATTTATTCTTCTTCGTTTCCACTTTGTTCCTCGCGCAAATGCGCTTCAATCTTACCCATCTGCGATCTCATACTCAACCGGATGCCAGCGGTGTTCGCGTTCCGAGATGTTGAACGCCTTTACAACTGGTCCACCGCCCCCCAGTCCTATGATGAGATACGTTGCCGAAGGATAAAACGCCTGCCTCACGTCAGTTTCAGAGGGACTGGGTTCGACCGCACGAGGATGGGAATGGTAGATGGCGAGCAATTCCTCGCCACGTTCGCGCATCAGGCGCTGGGCGGTGAAGAGGTCTTCCGGGGCAGCTTCGTAACGAACTTCGGGTTCGGCGGTGACGTTGCGGAGGCGGTAAAGCGAGTTGGCGTGCGTACCGGAGAATCCACCCACGAGGCCGCAACATTCAGCCGGCGCAGCTTCACGGGCATGAGCAATCATGGCCTCGAGATGTTCGCGGCGAAGCTGAATGGTGGTCATTCTGTTCCCGGCTACTACTCCTCGACTACGCGGAGATGCAACTCTTGCAACTGCTTCGGATCGACTGAACCAGGTGCGTCGATCATTAGATCGGCGGCGGACGCAGTCTTAGGAAACGCGATGACGTCGCGCATATTGTCGGTGCCGGCCAGTACCATCAACAGACGATCGATTCCCGGCGCGATGCCGCCGTGTGGTGGCGTGCCGTACTCGAGCGCGTCCAGAAAGAACCCGAACCGTTCGCGCGCCTCTTCAGTCGTCATGCCGAGTGCTTTGAAGACGAGTCGCTGCACGTCGCGACGGTGAATACGAATCGATCCGCTGGCCATCTCGACGCCGTTGATGACGGGATCGTAAGCCTTGGTCCGAATCTGGGCCAGCAGGTTTGTTTCGCCGCCTTCGACGGCGCGTTCGAGTAGTTCGAGATCTTCGTCAACCGGCGAAGTGAACGGATGATGCATCGAGTAGTAGCGTCCGTCTTCTTCGTGAAACTCGAACATTGGAAAGTCGGTGACCCAGAGCGGGGCGTAAACGTTCGACGGAATAAGGTGCTCGCGTTTCGCGACTTCGTTTCGCAACGCGCCCAAACTCGCGGCAACAACCTTCGGCTTGCCTGAAACGATCAGCACCGCATCGCCTTTGTTCGCACCAGCTCCACTTGCGATGCCCGCCACCGCATCTGCACCCAACGTCTTCAGCAAGGACGATGAGAGCTCGTCGCCGAGCTTGATCCACGCGAGAAACTTCGCGCCGTATCGCT
>DATJKO010000142.1:0-5458 GCA_035491355.1 Pyrinomonadaceae bacterium | reverse complement strand
CCTTGGGCGCAAAGATGTCCTGCCCTTCATGCATGCGACCACCGCTGCGGGGCGCATGCCAGGTATCGGCGATCTTCCGTTTCGCGACATCCTCGACGGGCATTTTGATCCTGGAAGGTGGGTCCTGAGTATAGAGCCTTGCGATGCGGGCGTAGAAAACTATCGTGTCAGCCAGCGCGCCCCCCGCGCCGGTTACCACCAGCAAGAACATCCCCAGCGCTAAGACCGCGATTGCTTTCCACGTCCGCTTCATCGTGAATCTGCGATGCTTAAACGTCGGCGGCATGTTGTCCTAAACGAACATGCCGCCGAGTTGGTTCCAAACCACGAATGAAATAGTTAATTGCCCTTCGTGGAAACGCTTTCCGCGACGATCCAACGCTCAGGGTCGAGCTGCACCTTTGACGGTGCCGCAGGCAGTTTGATTTGGAACGGTGTTGAGGGCCCCTGGACGATCACTGTCCCCATCGCTGCCTTATCGCCGCCGAAGCCGAACTTCACCGGCAGGACCATAACCCAGTTCTCTCCCGCGTTCTTCTGCGTGATCGTTCCGGACACAAGGACCTTGCCATCGGCGTCCGGCGTAATCTTGTATTGCATCTCGTACGAGGGGTATTCCGATTCATAAACAGCCTGGCGGAACAGCCAGTTGAGGTTTTTCATGCCGTACTTCGCCGCTATCGGCGTCTTCGCAAAGTGCTCGTTTACGACAGCGCGGAAGTCGTCAGTCGATGCGGTCTTGTTGCGATAACGCTCGACGAAGTCAGTCATCATGTCGAAGAACGGTTGTCCATCGCCATTCGATGGATTGCTCATCATGAAGTGCAGCATGCGCAGTACCAGCGCGCCCTTGTTGTAGATCAATGTCTGATAGGCGTTGCCCGTTTTGGTGGTAATGAGGCGATGCCCCAGGATGATTGGACCAACGTCGACCAGCCGGCCTTTGCCGATACCGGTCAACGTCTCCGGTGGATCCTTCAGCGACGAGCGCGCCTGGTTAAGCAGATCTTCTTTGGCGCCGCGGCTGTCACGCAGCCCGGTGTAAAGCATTCCCGAGTACTCGGCAAAGCCCTCACTCAGCCACTGATCGCGGTACGAACGCCACGCCACAATGTTGCCCCACCATTGATGCGCTGTTTCATGCGCGATGAAGCTGTAGGTGTATTTACTGGCGCGATCCGTCGGCAGAATCATCAACAACGATGGGAAACCCTGTCCAAATGGAAAAGGATGGAAAGCCGCGCCGAACGAGGGATAAGGATAGGCTCCGAACCGCGACGTGAAAAACCGGACGCAGTTGCTAAGTTCGGCCATGATGAAGTCTTCCTTGATAGCCGCAAGGTCCCCTGGTAAAGAGTTGAATTCGAGTGGCGTAGGAGTGCTGCCATTTTCCCACTTTATCGTATCGCTGTACCGCTTAAATGGGCCAAGCGCAAAGACAATCAGCGCCACCGGCTCTTTCATCTGAAACTTGGAGATTGCACCATCTTTGTCTTCCGGATCGAGTGTTTCGGAAAGACGCGCACCGATGCTGGCAACCCGGTACTTCTTTGGGTGACGGAAAGTAAGATCGTAGCTCGCGCGGTCGAGGTAACCATGACGGGGATACCACGTGGTATTGGATCGCGGGTAGTGGCAGTCCTTGCAGAACTCGGTGTCGAACAAGAAGTCGCCTTCGAGGTCCAGATCGAGATTGAGTTTGTCACCAGCATTTATTGTTTGTGGCAGCAGAACTGTAAACCCGCCTTCCCAGTCTTCCTGGATCACAGTCAGATCGTTACCGCCGGCGCGAGCGGACTTCACGCGCAACTGTTTCTTCAAACGATCGTTGTCAGATTCGCTCAAACTCTCTCCGACTTTAAAACTCACGGCCCGCAAGTTCGGCTGGAGGGCTTCGATTGATATGCGTGACAACATTCGCATGCGGGAGTTGGGATTCCGCACGTCGATGTCCATGGTGTAATGCGAGATGTCGATCTGATCGTTGGCGTCTGAATAGGAGACCTGTCCGCGTTGATAGTCGTCGAGTCCGTAGAAAGCCAGCCAGACTTCGGGGAAGTAGAGGCTGGAGTCGTACTTCCAAATCAAACCCTTTTCACCGGCATTAATGTCGAAGTTGCTGACGGGAATGCGGTTCTGTTGGTCAAGAACCATCGAGAAGCGGCCACGTTTGCCGCCGTCGAATGTAGCGAAGAAAAACCCTGGTTTTTCGGCGTTCAGGATTGAGATTGCTACGCGCGCCGGCAAATTGGCGCCGATCTCCCGCAACTGCCGCGCGTCGTTTTCCAGAGCAAGCTTTTGCGCGGAGTCGTTGGCGGCGCCAGGCTGCGCCTGCCCGACTTGCGTCGCGGTGTCGTCCGTGAACCGGAAAACTGCCGTCTTAAAGTCAGACTCGATGGTGTCAACACCGAGCAGACGCTTAACATTGTCCTTTTCGAACTCGTTGGACGGTACTTCAGCCGTGAACTTTCCATCGCCGACAAAAACCGCCCCCGGGGTCACGCCGTTGACCGGCGCACCGAGATAGACCGTGCCCGTCAGGGTGATTTGAGTGCGATCTTTCTTCAGTACCAACGCGTTGACTTGCGCTGATCCGCCGGTCAAGGCAAAGGCTCTAATCTGATCGTAGGTCTGACGTTCTTTTGAGGCGTTGTCCTGCGCGAATACGGCGGAAGAGCCGATTATAAAGGCGACTAGCAGACACCCTGATACAAACAGGGGTCTCAAGGAGGGGATATTCTTCATTTGAGGGATCTCCGAGGTTGATGTAGTACTCACCGCCAAAAACGGTGTTTTCGACGTCATAGTGAACCAAAAACACGGATGTTAGTCCAGCCCCTGTTGCGTATCCGTGGTATTATCTGCGGCACATCAATCGCTATGACAACCCAAGCAGCTAGAAATGACGAGTTTCTGGGTGACTTTCGCTCTACGGTGCTGAATGCGACCGAGCGTTTGCGTGCGATCTCACCCGACGAGAGTGCCTCGAAAGCGTCGCCTGACAAGTGGTCGATCAAAGAGGTTTTGGGGCATCTGATCGATTCTGCCGCCAATAATCATCAGCGTTTTGTGCGGGCGCAGTTTACCGACGACCTTGTATTTCCGGGTTACGAACAGGAGAAATGGGTAAACTCGCAGAGGTACCAGGACGAGTCGTGGAGCGATATGATCCAGTTGTGGAGCTCCTACAATCTGCATCTGCTGCACGTGATAGCCGCGATCCCGGAAGCTACCCTAATGCGGGCCCGAATACGACATAATCTGGACCAGATCGCGCTGCATCCGGTCGATAAGCAGGATCCGACGACGCTGGATTACTTTGTGCGCGATTACCTGGTCCACATGAAACACCATCTCGACCAGATCTTTGCACCCCAGGATTCATGAAAGGTTCCGAAAGTTAATCCGCCATCTTTCAGCCAGGAGTCTACATGTCGTACACAATCGAAGAGCTGAAACATAAACCCCTCGCCGAGCTGCGAGAGATCGCGAAAGGAATCGAACACGACGCGGTTAAGGGCTACACTCAGCTGAACAAACAGCACCTGATCATCGCGCTCGCCAAAGCGCTCGGCATTCAACACACGCACCACGACGTTATCGGGGTTGACAAGACGGCCATCAAGGCACGCATTCGCGAGTTGAAGACGCAACGCGAAGCCGCGCTGACCGCCCACGATAATGCGCAACTGAAGGTCGTGCGCCGGACCATTCATCGCCTGAAGCGAAGGATTCACAAAGCAACTGTGTAATCGTCGTCTCTTTCCACATCCGGGAGAACACATATGAAAAAGACAGTCAATCTCGACGTGAATGGTGTCTCTCACAGTGACGAGGTCGAACCACGACTGCTCCTCGTTCACTACCTGCGTGACGTGCTCGACCTGACGGGCACGCACATCGGCTGCGAGACGTCACTGTGCGGCGCGTGTACCGTCATGCTCGATGGGCAGGCAGTGAAGTCTTGCACGATGTTCGCAGTCCAGGCCGATGGGTCATCAGTCACGACGATCGAGGGGTTTGCGAAAAACGGCGAACTGCATCCCGTGCAGGAAGGGTTTTGGGAACGACATGGTCTGCAGTGCGGCTATTGCACGCCTGGCATGATCGTCACCGCGGCCCAGTTACTCGAACGCAACGCCAATCCGTCGCGCGAAGAGATCTGCCACGGACTCGACGGCAACCTCTGTCGCTGCACGGGCTATCAGCACATCATCGAAGCCGTTGAGTACGCCGCCAATCTGAGATCTAAGATCTGAGATCTGAGATCTCAGAGGAGGAACCATGCCAAACAAATACGTCGGCCAACGAGTGAAACGCACTGAGGATCCTCGACTCATCAAGGGCCTGGCCCATTACGTCGACGACATAGGTCTGCCGGGCACCCTGCACGTTGCATTTGTGCGCTCGGTTTTTGCGCACGCCAGAATTACCGGCATCGACGCTACAGCAGCGCATGAAACACCGGGAGTCGTCGCGGTTTACACCGGCGCAGAGATCGCGGACAAGATTGGTCCCGTGCCCTGTGCCGGGGCGCTGCCGGATCTGAAGGTGCCGGACCATCGAGTGCTCGCCAAAGACAAGGTCTACTTCCTCGGTCATCCAATCGCAGCGGTCGTGGCGACTGATCGCTACATCGCGCGCGACGCGGCGGACCTGGTGATGGTCGATTACGACGAGCTTCCGGTCGTCACCGATGTCGAACAGGCTGCGAGTGGCGGGCCGGTTATTCACGACGGTTTCGGCGACAACATCGCGTACCGGTTAACTTCCGGCGAAGGCGATATCGAAGCGGCATTTTCAGCGGCCGATCGCGTGGTCAAACAACGAGTGCTGCACCAGCGACTCGCACCCATTGCGATGGAGCCAAGAGGAGTGCTGGCGCGCTATTTCCCCGGTGAAGAAGACTTGACGTTGTGGTCGTCAACCCAGATCCCGCACCTGATGCGCACGCAAGTCGCGCTGATGATCGGGATTCCCGAAAACAAACTGCGCGTGATCACGCCCGAAGTGGGCGGCGGTTTCGGATCGAAGTTGAACGTCTACGCGGAAGAAGCATTGCTCGGTTGGATCTCGATGCAGTTAGGCAAACCCGTGAAGTGGATCGAAACGCGCCGCGAAAACATGCAGGCCACGATCCATGGTCGCGGACAGATCGGCGACGTCGAGATCGCCTTTAAGAACGACGGAACATTGACCGGTCTGCGCTACAGCGTCTTTGCGGACATGGGTGCGTACCATCAGCTGCTAACGCCGGCGATTCCGACGTTGACCGGACTGATGCTTTCCGGCGCGTACAAGATTCCGGCGATCCAGATGAACGTGACCGGCGTCTTCACCAACAAAATGTCGACTGACGCGTATCGCGGCGCCGGACGGCCCGAAGCCACCTATGTCGTGGAACGAGTCATGGATGTCGTCGCGCGTGAACTCAATCTCGATCCGGTCGAAGTACGGC
>DATJKO010000141.1:0-4630 GCA_035491355.1 Pyrinomonadaceae bacterium | reverse complement strand
TGAAGATCAGAAAGAGAAGATCACCGGCCGCATTCCGTCGGATGAAGTCGACTTCCAGGAAAAAGTCGACGGCAACGCGGCGGATTACTGCTGGGGCAACGCTGCCTACGCTTTGGCCGAACGCATCACCAACGCGTTTGCGCTCTACAAGTGGACCGCGGCGATTCGCGGCGTCGAAGGCGGCGGACTCGTCGAAGGTTTGCCGGCCGTCAACTTCAAAACCAGCGAAGGCGACACCGTGTTGAAGTGCCCGACGGAAGTGGCGATCACCGATCGACGCGAGAAGGAGCTGAACGATCTCGGCTTTATCACGTTGGTCCATCGCAAGAACACCGATCACGCGGCGTTCTTCGGCGGCCAAACGTCACAGAAGCCGAAGGTCTACGGCGATCCCCAAGCAACGGCGAATGCTCGTTTGTCGAGTCAACTTCCCTACGTCATGGCGGCTTCCAGGTTTGCGCACTACATCAAGGCGATGATGCGCGACAAAGTCGGCAGCTTCATGACGAAGGAGAACGTCGCTGACTACCTGAACAAGTGGATCGCGGATTATGTCCTGCTCGACGACCGCGCGTCGCAAGCATCGAAGGCCTCGTACCCGCTGCGCGAAGCCCGTATCGACGTTGAAGACGTCGCCGGCAAGCCTGGTGTGTACAAGGCAGTCGTTTATCTGCGTCCGCACTTCCAGCTTGATGAGCTCACGGCTTCGATTCGCCTCGTCGCCGAACTGCCGCCACCGGCGGCCGCGTAACACTAATCTGAATTAAGGAGGACATTATGGACGTATTGTTGATGAAGATGGATCCGGCAATTCCCGGAACCAGCACGATGGACAAGTTCGCAGCACAAATCGAACTCCTGTCGTTCAGCCATGGTGTTGCGATGCAGATCACCGGCGATGTAAGCAACACAGAAAGAACGTCGGGCAAACCCAATCATCAGGACTTCACAGTCACTAAGTATCTCGATCAGTCATCACCGAAACTGAATGAAGCTTGTTGCAAGGGCGACAACTTCCCGAGTGTTGAAGTGGTGGTCGGTCGTAACGACAAAGGCGCCGTAATTCCGCTGATCAAGTACACGTTGAAGAACGTCGTACTGTCGTCGATCTCGATTGGCGGAGGCGGCGGCGACAAACCCGTCGAAACCGTGACTATGAACTACAACCACATCACGTGGGACTTCCACACCCAGAAGGCCGAAGGTGCGGAACAGGGCCACGTCGATACCAAGTGGGACCTGGCCAAGAACAAGAACGCTTAGTCGACGCGGCTTCGCAGTCGACGCGGCTTCGCCGCCTCGATGTGAGGCGAGGCTATGCCTCGCCGCTAGAGTCAGCAATAGAAATGGGCTGCGCCCTGGGTTCGGGCTCCGCCCCCTTGGACCAGGCCGAACGAGGGGCGCAGCCCCAGAACTTAAAACGACGTGACGGCGAGGCATAGCCTCGCCTCACATCGGGGCGGCGAAGCCGCTGCGCTGAGGCAAGTCTTTCGAAGCCGCTGCGGTGCAGCATGACAGAACACTAACGAGCCATGGCAGATCCTAAGCCGATTTCGGGTGCGCGAGCGTTGCTCTTCGATCGACTGATCAATCGTCCCGATTGGGAAGAGCACGAGCAGCCCTTGCGCATCCTTAATCACAAACAGTTGAAAGCCTCTGTGCGGCGGGAGTTGGGGCGGTTGCTCAATACGCGCTGCTCCCTCCCACTGCATCAGGTCGGCGCGGAGGAAAGGTCTGTCGTTAACTACGGCATTCCCGATTTCTCGTCGCTCTCCCCGCACAACGCCGACGATCACGAACTGATTGCTTCGATCGTCGGGCAGACAATCGCGGCATTTGAACCACGCCTGCGTCAGGTCCGCGTCGAAGTAGGACCCGTATCAGCCGCTGAGTCGGCGTTGTGGCTAAACATCAGTGCGGAACTGGCAGTCGGCATGTTCGCCGAGCCGGTTTCGTTTCCAGTGATTCTGAACAGCAAGAGTGGAACGGCGGACATGCATGATAGCCAATAGCCACGAAGAACTGCTGAAGTACTACAAGTCGGAGTTGACTTACCTGCGCCGCATGGGCGGCGTGTTTGCCGAGCGTTATCCGAAAGTTGCGAAGCGCCTCGAGCTCGGACGCGACGAGTGCTCCGATCCGCACGTCGAACGACTGATCGAAGCCTTCGCCTTTCTGACCGGGCGTCTCCAGCACGAGATCGACAGCGAGTTCCCCGACATCACGAGCGCGCTGCTCAACATTCTCTACCCGCAGCTCACCAGTCCGATACCGTCGATGGCTATCGCGCAATTCAACGTCGCGAAGGACCAGGGAAAGCTGACGACCGGCTTCACGATCGACCGGCACACACCGCTCTACGCCGACGCCGCGAATGGCGTCGTCTGTCGTTTTCGCACCTGCTATCCCGTAACGCTCTGGCCCCTGAAGGTAGACAATGCGGTCTTCGAAAGCACGCGGCTGTGGAATTTCATCGACGCCGATCACAAAGCGGTCGCGGCTCTGCGGCTGCGTCTGGAGTGCCTGCCTGGTGGCAAGCTCGGTGAGTTGCCGATCGACAGGCTGCGCTTCTATCTGAACGGCGATCGGATGACAGTGAAAACGCTTTACGAACTCTTGTTCTGCGACGTTCACGACGTCGCGATCAAAATTCCCGGCGCGCCTGCCCCGATCTTCCTCGGACCAAAAGCAATCAAACCGGTGGGACTCGAGGTTTACGACGACATGTTGCCGCATCCGGCGAATGTCCATCCGGGATACATGTTGCTGCTCGAGTATTTTGCTTTTCCGAAACAGTATCTCTTCTTCGATCTCTGTTTCGACCAGGCCGATCGCGCCAAGAAGAACAAGACCAACACGCTGCTCGATTTCGTGGCGAACGGCGAAGCAGACGACTTCGAAGTGCTGCTATTGCTCAACCGCCATCCCCGGGAAAACCTCGTGATCGACGAGAGCACGTTCTGTCTCGGCTGCACGCCGATCATCAACCTCTTTCCGAAGACGACTGAGCCGATCCGTCTGGACCATCGCAGCCTCGAGTATCCGCTTATCCCCGACAAGCGTCGCGAACGAACTACTGAGATTCACACGATCCTCTCCGTGTCAGCTTCATCACATCACGGAGACACAACGCAGCGTCTCGAACCTTTTTACTCCTACAACCACCGGCTCGAGACGTCGAACCAGAAGGCCTTCTGGCACGCGCGCCGGATTCCAGCACAGCAGAAGGACCTCGCCGGGTCGGAGATGGTGCTCTCGTTTCTCGATCTGGATCTGAACCCGAGTCTGCCACCGATGCAGACTGTCTATGCGCACACGCTGTGTACAAACCGCGAGCTCGCCTGTGAACTTCCGGTCGGCGCGGTGTTTCAAATGGAACAGCACGCGCCTCTCGATCACGACCGGCCCATTGTCTGTCTCGGCAAACCAACGCGGCCGGCGCCACCGCCGTCGCGCGGGGCAACCGCCTGGCGGCTGATCTCGCACTTATCACTCAATCACCTCTCGATGTCTGAAGAGAAAGACAGTTTGCCGGCGCTGAAGGAGATCCTGCGCCTCTACTGTCTCTCCGACTCTCACCATCAACTGATCGAAGGTTTGAAAGAGATGACGTGCCGCAAAGTCGTGCGTCACACCGGCGCCGATCCGTGGCGTGGTTTCTGTCGCGGCAACGAAGTAACGCTGCTGCTCGACGAAGACTATTACGAAGGCAGCGGTGGTTTTCTATTCGGCGCGGTGCTCAATCGATTTCTCGCTTCCTATGCGGCAATCAATTCGTTCACCCAACTTGTCATCCGAAGCAAGCAACGCGAAGGGGTTTGGAAAAAATGGGAGCCGATGGCGGGCGAAACAGTGCTGCTGTAGCCAACTACGGTTGGGGCCAGAAGACGGCGGTCGAAGATGGACTCTTCGCCGAAGGGCATAGCTTCGACTTTTTCCAGGCCGTTCGTCTCCTCGAGATACTCAACACGAATGGCGGTGAACGTCTGAACTCACCCGCACAGGGCGCCGACCCGACGAAGGAGATAGTGCATTTCCGCTCGTCGGTCGCACTCGACTTCCCGGCCAGCGACATCGCCCAGGTCAGACGCAAGAACGACATTCCCGCGCGCGAGCAACCGAAGTCGCCCACGGAAATGAGCGTCAACTTCATGGGTCTGGCCGGCTGTCTGGGCGCGCTCGACATTCCGAGCACCGAACTCGTGCTCGAACGCGCCGCGCAAAACGATAGAGCGCTAAAAGACTTTCTCGACATCTTCAACCATCGCCTCGTTTCCCTCCTCTATCGCATTCGCAAACATCATCGCGTAGGTCTTGGCGCCGCGACCCCGGGCGAAGATCCGATTGCGCATTACTTGTACTCATTGATTGGAATGGACACGCCGCGCCTGAAAGGCCGGATGCACATTCGCGACCGCGCGCTTCTTTACTACGCCGGCATTCTCGCGCAACAGCCGCGATCGATCGCCGGACTGGAACGCATTCTCACGGACTACTTTGCCGTTAAAGTTAAGACGACGCAGTTTGTCGGCAAGTGGTGCGACCTGGAAGAAGACCAGTGGACCAGGATCGGCACGTCAGGTGCGAACCAACGGCTCGGACACGACACCGTCATCGTTGGTACACGTGT
>DATJKO010000140.1:0-4169 GCA_035491355.1 Pyrinomonadaceae bacterium | reverse complement strand
GTGAACGTTCCTGCGACGTGGTTGAACGAGTTGCTGGTGATGTTTCCGAATCCCTCATGGTTGCTGGTCGCACCGGGTGTATGGATCACAGTCGTCCTGGCAGTGGTGGCGGCGGTGGTCTTGCGGCAGACAGTGTTTGGCCGCCGCGTGTTCGCGCTCGGGTCGAACGAAGCCGCGGCACGCGCGTGCGGGATCTCGACCGATCGTTTGAAGATTTGGATTTACGGACTCGCCGGATTGCTGTTTGGTCTCGCGGGTGTGATGCAGATGTCGCGTTTGCGACAGGGCGATCCGACTGTCGCTGCCGGTTCCGAGTTAGACATCATCGCCGCGGTGGTCATTGGCGGTGGAAGTTTGAGCGGCGGCGAGGGGAGCATTCTCGGTTCGATGATCGGCGCGCTGATCATGGCGTTTCTGCGCAACGGTTGTCAGCAGGTCGGTTGGCCCAACTACGTTCAGGAGATCATCATCGGGACGATCATCGTCGTTGCTGTGGCGGTCGATCGTTGGAGGACACGAAACTAATGATCAAGTTAATTGTCTGTTCGCTTTTGTTCTTAAGCGTCGCTCAGGCGCAGGCCCCGGATTGCAAGAACGACTGGCCCAACCTCGCGCGCTACGGCAACGACAACAAGGCTGTTACGGCGCCCGCAAAGAACGAGCAGCGCGTGGTGTTCATGGGCGACTCGATTACGGACTCGTGGGACAACCCGTCGTACGGCGGTTTCTTTCCCGGCAAGCCCTACATCAATCGCGGCATCAGCGGGCAAACGACTCCGCAGATGCTGATTCGCTTTCGCCGCGACGTGATCGAATTGCAACCGAAAGTAGTCGTGATCCTCGCGGGCACAAACGACATCGCCGGTAACACTGGTCCAACCACGCTCGAGGCGATCGAAGACAACTTAAAGTCGATGGCCGAACTCGCCACCGCAAATCGCATTCGGGTTGTGCTTGCTTCAGTTATGCCGGTAAGCGATTACGAGGTGCGCGACGCAAAGCGGGTGAATCAAACCACGCGCCGCCCGCCCGAGAAGATCCTCGCGCTCAATAAATGGATCCAGGAGTATGCGCGCGAGAATCATCACGTGTACCTCGACTACTTCTCCGCGACCGTCGACGACAAGGGCTTCCTGAAAGACGAATTGAGTAACGACGGTCTACACCCGAACGAGCAGGGCTACGCAGTGATGGCGCCGTTGGCCCAGGCTGCGATTATGGCAAGCTTGAAACGCGGCAAGTAGCCTTTTGTCCCCTGCCATGCCGACAACTCTGGGAGACATCGCGCGTGCTTTGAACGTCTCGAAGATGACGGTCTCACGCGCGATTAATAATCATCCCGAGATCAATGCTGAAACTCGCGCGCGCGTCCTCGCTGCCGCGCAGAAAATGAACTATCGCCCCAACCAGTTTGCGCGGGCGCTCACTTCAAAGCACTCCTATCTGATCGGCATTGTTGTTCCGGATCTGATGCACTCGTACTTCGCCGAGATCTGTCGCGGCGTGGAATCGCAGGCACGTCCGGCGGGTTATCAGAACCTGATTTGCAGCACTGACGAAGATGCGCGCAAAGAGCGCGATGAAATCGAAGCGCTGTGGACCAGGACGGACGGCTTGATCGTCGCTTCGTCATTGACCGCGAACGAAGCGAAGTCGTATCGCAAGTTGCTGAGCGAAGGCGGGAAGATCGTTCTGATCGATCGACTCCTTGAGGGACTGCGCTGTCCTGCGGTCACTACCGACGACGTGCAGGTTGGCAAGCTTGCGACTGAGCATCTGATCAAGTTGGGCCATCGCAAGATCGGTCATCTCCGCGGTACCAGTGCGTCCACTTCACAAGGTCGACTCGAAGGATACAAACAGGCGATGTCGAAAGCGCGACTGCGAGTCGACAAGTCGCTGATTCACGATTGCGGTTTCACTGAGTCGGACGGCCGTGTCGCGATGAACGATTGGATCGGAAAAGGAAACTTGCCGACGGCGATCTTTGCCGCGAACGATCCCGCGGCGATCGGCGCGATGGCGGCGTTGAACGACGCCGGACTCGACGTGCCGAACGACGTCGCCATCGTGGGCGCGGGAAATATTCACTACGGCGACATGCTGGGAGTGCCGCTTACAACGGTTTCCTGGTCGACGGCGGCAATGGGTCAGGCCGCCGCCGAACTGCTGTTGGAACTTATAGATGGCAAGGGCAGCGCCTCCCGATCCCGCCGTGTGATCGTCCCACCTGACCTGGTTATCCGCCGCTCATGCGGTAGCGTAAAACAACAAAGTTCTTGACAGCTCTTGCGGCACAGGAGTATATGTTCCGCGTTTAGACAAATTCCGTTTTAAACCAAAGTACAAGGTTTTTTCCTGAAGAACGCAGATTTTTCCTTCGGGCGAGCCGAATAAGTCCTAATAGCGAACAATTTCCGAGTATGCGCAAGATCAATCCACATGACTTCAAAGTCGCCCGACGCGGCACCAGCCGCGAAATCAACCGGCAAATTGTCCTGAACCTGATTCGCGCTCATCAACCCATCTCCCGCGCCGACCTGTCCCGGCTAATGAACGTCCGCCGCGGAGTCGCGAGCCTTCTCGTCAGTGAACTCCTCGGTGAGTCGCTCATCTTCGAAGGCGCTCTCGGCGAAGCCGTCGGACGCGGACGCCGGCCCACGTTCCTTTACATCGACTCGCGACAACGATGCGTCGTCGGCATCGACATCCGCGCCTCGCGCACCTACATCATGCTCACCGACCTGATGGGTAAGCAGTTGGGTGTCGTCAGCAGTTTCCAAACCAGCAAAGACATCGACGTGTTGACGAAGGAACTCGCGCGTCGCATCAAGCTTGTGCTCACAGAGTTCAGTGAAGTCGGCGCGTGTGAAGGCGTTGGAGTGGTCGCACCCGGCATGGTCGATCCGGCGTTGGGCCGCGTGCTGCATGCGCCTACGCTTGGTTGGCGCGACGTAAACCTGCGCGATCCGCTTGCTGCAGCTTTAGGCATTCCCGTCCACATCGAGAACTCCGGCAAGGCATGCGCCCTGGCCCAACTCTGGACCACGCGCAGCGACGTCGTCGCTTCGGGCAACTCTGTATTCGTGAGTATCTCGGACGGCGTCGGCACCGGCGTTGTCGTTAACGGTGAAGTCATGCGTGGTCGCCACAACACCGCCGGCGAGTTTGGTCACGTGCCGCTGAGCATCGATGGACCACGCTGCTCGTGCGGCGCGACCGGCTGTTGGGAAGCTTACGTTTCCAATCTCGCTACGTTGTCGCGTTACTTCGGACACGATCTGTCAGAAGGACGCCCGCGCGAAGCAGGGGAAGCGAGTTTCACCGTCGAGGATTTGGTCGCGCGTGCGCGCGCAGGTGATGCGAAGGCGCTGGCGGCGGTTAATTCCACCGCGCGTTATCTCGGACTTGGTCTCGCGTCGATCGTCAACTCAATCGATCCGGCGCGGATCTACATCGGCGGTGAAATCACGACCGCGTGGAGTTTGATCGAACCGATCGTGCGCAGTGCTCTGCGCGAAAGAACTTTGACTGACTTCGGCGGCGCAACCGAGATTCACATTGTGCCGGCTGAAGAACATCCGCGTCTGCGCGGCGCTGTGGCCCTCGTCGCCGCGCCCGCGTTTGCGGCTCCGATGGTCGCGTGATTCTTCGTCGCACGCGATCAGTTTACTAAAAAACAAAATCTCAAACTTTTGGAGGTCTGATCGATGCGACGCACAAGAGAACCCCGGCTCCTGCTTTTGTGGACACTTCAGATTTGCTGCGTACTGATACTGACCATCGTCGCCGGTCAAGGCGCTCATGGACAAACGGTCGTCGGACGCATTTCCGGAACCGTGCAGGATGCAAACGGCGCTGCAGTTCCCAACGTCTCAATCAAAGTCGTCAACACGGCAACGAATTACGAACGAACTGCGACGAGCGACGAGAACGGTCTCTACACCGTCACCAACCTGCCGGCCGGCACGTATACGGTCGAGGCCGAAGCCAAGGGCTACAAGAAGGGTCTCGTCTCCGGCAAGAACGTAACGGCTGACGCCCGGCTCACAGTCGACCTCAAACTCGAGGTCGGGGAAGTTTCGGAGACGGTTGAGATCACGAGTATCTCTGGTGAGACAGTGAACACCACGTCCGGTGAAGTCGCGCGCGTCATCGATCAGCAACAG
>DATJKO010000139.1:0-3688 GCA_035491355.1 Pyrinomonadaceae bacterium | reverse complement strand
CGCCAGCAGTGTTCTCTCCTCGCCGCCACCATTGCGCCGCAAGTCGAGAATCAGCGTCTTGAATTTCTTTACTTTGTTGATGGTCTCGTCGACAGTGTCCTGGTCCATATCGAACGACGGCATTCTCCAGACACCGACGTCGTTGTTCACTTCGACGATCTTGTGCTCGTTCAGGCGGGCCTCGTCTTCCTGGTCACGCCAGTAGGCATTCACATCGATCGTGTCGGTGAGATCGAATACTTTCTTGCGCTCCTGGACCTTTGCTTTCACCTCCACGACGCGAGCCTCCCCGCCGGGACTCTGCACCTGCATCTTTACGACAGGGCGCGGCGACAACGCCGTGTAAATGTAGTAGTAGATCCAGAGGTTCGCGGGGTTGGGAGCGATGCCGTCGATCATGATCACCTTGTCGCCAGGCTTGATACCTTGTGCTTCCGCATCGCTCTTAGGCTTCACCGCGATCACGTAAGTGTCGTTACCGAAGGTCTGCATCTGCCAGCCGTACTCGATGCGCGAGGTTCTTTGAGGTGGCAGGAAGATGGTGTGCGAGTCGTTGAAGTCGAGCAGCAGCTGCGCGATGATGCCGAACACTTCGGCATTCGATTTCGCTTGCTTGATTCGCTCTTCGGCCGCTTTGCTCTTGCCTTCCAGATCGATGCCGCGAAATGCCGGATCGTAATAGTTTTTCTTGATGTCGTCGCGCGTCGCCTTCAACATGATCAGCGCCCGATCGCGATCCTGGCTCGAAAGCGTTTGTGAGAAGATCTGACCTGCGCATCCGAGCAGAATGAACGTAAGCGTTAGCAGTCGTTTCATGAGGAATCTCCTGGGATTCAGAATTTCTATTTCGTCAGCCGATCGCGCACCCAATCGAGCAGGTGCGAAGCCTCGGCGGCATTCTCACTTTCTACGATAAGCCGGATGATCGATTCCGTGTTCGAAGCTCGCACGTGAATCCAACCATTCGGCAATGTGACTTTGAGACCATCGGTTGTGTCGTACTGTAGATTCTCGCGCTCGACCGTCGCACGGAAGTCCTGCAGGATCGAGTAGAGACGATTAGGTTCGACGGCGATGTTATGTTTCAAGACTGTCAGTCGCGGCAATTGCTCGACGAGCTCTGACACTCGCTTGCCGCTGTGTGACAAGTGACTCAGTATCAGACCGATTGCTGCGGCGCTGTCGTGCGTCAGTTGCACCTCGGGAACTGTCACGCCGCCACTTCCCTCGCCACCGAGTAGACCGTTGTGTTCGATCATCGCTTCGGAGATGTAAGCCTGGCCCACTGGAGTACGTACAACGGAACCGCCGAAGCGCTCGGCGATAAGATCGATTGCGCCGGTGGTTGAGATGTTAGTAACGATGGTCCCGGTGGTCTCCTTTAAACGAATTAGCGATGCGAGTGTGAGCGTTGTTTCTTCCGAAAGTCGCTCACCTGTTTCCGTGACAATACCGAGTCGCTCGCCGTCGGCATCCTGTGCGAATCCGATATCAGCGCGGCCTGCTTTGACGACCGCGCTGAGTTGGGCCATCGTCGACGGCTTCGGTTCGGGTTCGTGCGGAAAGACACCGGTTGGATCGTTGTTCACTGCGAGCACTTCGCAACCCAAGGCTTCGAGCCATTGCGGGGTCATCAAAGAACACGCGCCATTACAACAGTCGATGGCCACAACGAGTCGTTTCAACTTCGCGGTCTCCAGGGCGAAGGCCTTGTTGAGTACTTCGATGTGGTGCGGGATCGGATTTTCGTGCTGAACTGTCTGCTTTATCGTGTCCCAGCCGGCCTTAGCAAACTCGCCTTGATGATAGATGTCGAGTAATTCTTCCGCCTGAGTCGGATTGAGATAAACGCCGTCGCCGCGCACGAACTTGAGTGCGTTCCAGGCGGCGGGATTATGGCCCGCCGTGATCGCGATGCCACCATCGGCCTTCAACGACTTCACGGCGATCTGCATGCTCGGCGTTGGACTGACGCCGAGATCGACGACTTCGCAACCGGCGGCCAGGAGTCCGGCGAGAACGGCGGAACGGATCATTGGTCCAGACGGGCGCGTGTCGCGACAAATCAGGATCCGGCCGCCGTCGAGATAGGAACCAAACGCCTGGGCAAACTGAACCACGAGTTCGGGCGTGAAGGTCTGACCCACAATGCCGCGAACGCCGGTGATGCCGATCTTCAGGGGTTTCATCGTTCTGGAAACGGAACTAACGGGTTTGCGAACTATGCCGTGCGGCTGAACGAGACTTAATTGTACCTCACGACAGAAGTCTTGAGACAGCGTTTTCTTTTTGATTATTCGCAAGCATCTGTAGTATCTGTCGCCCTATGAAACCATCGACGCTAATCGCCACCTGCTTGTGTGCCCTCTTGTTCGCGCTCGTTCCGAGTGCCTCTGCCCAAAATCGCAGTCTCGCTGAACGGTTGGGATACCCGGCGGATGCGAAGCTGCTGATCGTCCACGCCGACGATCTGGGGATGTCGCACTCCGTCAACCTCGCGACGATTAAAGGCTTCGAAAGTGGACTCGTGAACTCGGGCAGCATCATGGTCCCGTGTCCGTGGTTCTCCGAGATCGCCGCGTACGCCCGCGCTAACCCGCAGGCCGATTTAGGTTTGCACCTGACGCTGACGAGCGAGTGGACCTCGTTTCGCTGGGGTCCCGTGACGTCGAAAGATCGCGTCAGTTCGCTGCTCGACAAGAATGGATATTTTCATTTGACGGAGGTGGACGCGGCGACAAAGGCGGACGTGAAAGAGGTTGAAGCCGAGATTCGCGCGCAGGTGGAACGTGCCCGCGCGTTTGGCATTCAACCGACGCATCTCGATTCGCACATGGGTACGCTCTACCAAAGCAAGGAATTGTTTGAAGTGTTTCTGAAGGTTGCGCGCGAGTACAAGCTGCCGGTAAGAGTTGCGCGAGAGTGGGCTTCACGGGCGGATTTCCTGATGACGATGCTCAAACCGGACGATGCTTACATAGATCGAGTGCTGGATATCAATCCAGCAGTCGCGCCGCAGGACTGGGGCAAGTTTTACACTGAGGCGCTTAAGAAATTGCAGCCGGGCGTTACCGAGGTGGTGATTCATCTCGCCTACGATGACGCGGAGATGCAGGGTGCGACGGCCGATCATCCGAACTGGGGAGCGGCCTGGCGTCAGCGTGATCTTCAGTTTTTTACGAGCGATGCGTTCAAGCAAGTCCTGCGTGAGCAAGGGATCAAGCTCATTACCTGGCGTGAGATAGGTAAGCTTTTGCAAAAATAGTGGTGCCTGAATGGCCCCCTTCGTGGCTGTTCTTCGCGTTATCAAGTGAGCCGGACAGCATAGTGCTGGTCGGAACTTTTTGAAGGAGAGCACCATGAATATCCCACGCAGGGCCTTTGCCCTTCCGATACTTTTCTTACTCTTGACGGTCTCATCTGTATCCGTATTTGGTCAGTCAGACCGCCAAACGGTGGTCAACATTCCGTTCGACTTTATCGTGGGTGATAAGGCGATGAGCGCGGGCCACTACATCATCGAGCGCAACAAGCGTGACTCTGACACTGTTTGGACCATCACGACGAAGGACACCGGCGCATCGCGCAAAGTGTTCCTGACGATACCGACGCGCTCGAGCGAGCCGGCTGACGAGACTCGACTGGTGTTCCACCGCTACGAGAATCAGTACTTCCTGGCAGGGTTTTC
>DATJKO010000138.1:0-6404 GCA_035491355.1 Pyrinomonadaceae bacterium | reverse complement strand
GCTCTTCCTGGTGCCAAAACAGATCGCTCAACTCTTCAAAGAACCGTTCCGCTGTGGGCCAGACATCGTGGCGTTCAACCCGATTACTCTTCGTGACCAGGTCCATCCACTTGCCTTCGTCACGTGCAGGATCGTCAAACCGTGCGGAGAAGGTCTTCTGTACTGCGGTCTCCGGCAACAGTCGATTTATTACGCTGACGACCGTACTCGAGTCGAGTCCGCCCGAGAGGCTCGATCCGACCGGAACATCCGCCCGCAACCGCAGGCGCACAGAGTTCGTGAAATGCTCGCGAAAGCCTTCGGCGTAACGCTCGTCCGACCAACCTTCGATGCGCACGCGGGGATCGATGTCCCAGTAACGGCGTTTCTGTAACCGTCCATCAGTTGTCAAACTCAGGCTGTGGGCCTGGGGCAAACGCAAAATGCCCTGGTAAATCGTCTGTTCGCCAATCTCGACCTGCCCGTGTTGGGTAAACAGCGCGAGTGTTTCGTCGTGAATGCGACGCCCGGCCAAATCCGCGGCCCAGAGAGACTTCATCTCGGAGGCGAAGGCAAACAGCCTTTGAGGAATATAGACGTAATGGAAAGGCTTTTCGCCAAACCGGTCGCGGGAGACGAACATTTTCCGCGCCGAGGAATCCCAGATGGCGAGGGCAAACATGCCGTTGAAATGCTCGACACACGCTTCGCCCCATTGCTGGTAAGCCGCGAGAATTACCTCGGTGTCGCTGGTTGTTTTGAAGTTGTGGCCGTGCGCGGCGAGTTCGGTTCGCAGTTCCTGGTAGTTGTAGATCTCCCCGTTGAAGACGATCCAGAACTTGCCATCGTGACTCGCCATCGGCTGGTGTCCACCGGGCGAGAGGTCCAGGATCGCTAGACGACGAAAGCCGAATGCCAGGTCGAAGTATTCCGATTTGTATTGGGAGATATCCGGAAGTGAAAGCCGGTAATCGGTGTCAGCACCGGCGCACGAACGGGCGACACCCGCGGCAGTGTTTACCAGCAGATAACCTTCGTCATCCGGTCCGCGATGCCTGATGGCGTTCGTGGCGCGGTGTAAGGCGTCGATGTCGACCGCTTGCCGGTCAAGATTCCAGATTCCAAAGATTCCGCACATTAGAAGTTCAATTCACTTACCAGAAGCGCTCGTAGACAGCCGTGATGTTTCTCACAAACGCTTCCGGACTAAACCTATTCACAACCGACGCCCTGACCGTCTGCGAGTCGAAAGAAACGCGATCCGCAATGAAATCTTCCATGGCGCCAGCCAGGGCTTGAGGGTTGGCAACGTCAACCAGAACGCCATTCTGTTCGTTCACAAAGAACTCGGGACCTCCGCAACGGGTCGAAATCACCGGCTTGCCGCAGGCCATCGCTTCGCCCACGACCACGCCGAAGGTCTCATGCAAACTAGATAAGACGAATACGTCGCATTTTTGCATTCTTTCTCTCACTTGCTCGCGGTTTAGGCCGCCGAGGAAGTGACAAATGCCGGAAACACCAAGAGTTTGCGCTAACTGTTCGAGTTTCTGGCGATCCGGGCCATCGCCACCAATCACCAGCTCAAACGAGCTCAGACCCTTGTCGACGAGTAGGTGAACTGCCTTGACGAGATGCTCCAACCCCTTTTGTTCCGCGAGCCTGGCGGCGACGAAGAAACTTTTCCCCGTTCCGGCAGCTTTGTCAACATTTTCGGCGGGGACGAAGAAGTCTGTCCGCAGAGATTCGCCGATGACTTCAATCTGCAATCCAGGCAGAAAGTCCAAAAGCTGCGTCGCCAGGGCCGGACTAATCGCGACGATCTGGTTTACGCCAGTCAACGTCTCGCGCACCAGATTCCGGCTCAACTCCGTTCCCAGATGCATTGAAAACGGACTTGAGTGTTCTGTCAGTACGATCGGTATCCCGTGCTCCTTCGCAACTCTGAGGGCAGACCAGCCTGCCGGAAGCACCACGTGCGTGTGGATTATGTCCGGCGTGCCCCACTCGCTGACGATTCGCTTGAACCCGTTTTGTGCGGCTCGCGAGAACGTGTTGTAGTCGATTGATTCAGGACCGTGAGGAATCAGCGGGCGAGCGTATTCGTGGTAAACCGTGAGTCCCGACTGCTTTTTGGTGATCGACCGATCCGGCGCATTCGTCTTTAAGACATTGCGCCATGCAGCCATCTTCGGTAACAGCACCGCGACGTCGTAATGCTGTGACAGTGCCACCGCTTGTTCTTCGATAAAAACCCCACTGATCGGATCTTCCTCGTTGGGATACCACGAAGGCACGAACAAAACTTTCTTTCTCATACTGTGCTCTCGGAACCCAGCCGAGGCCGCGCCACTGACCAAAGCATTCTCAAATCCTCCATCGTCGGCAACAATACCTCCCGCGCAGACGCACCCGTCTCGCGAATAAAAAAGATTATCAACAACAAGGCGCTTAGCGAGTACGACACGGTGCTCGCTATTGCTGCACCCACGATATTCAAGTTCGGAATCAATGCAAAATCCAACGAGATAGTCACGATCAGGGAAATACCCGAAACGATCAGGTTCAGTCGCGGTTTGCCGATACCCGCAATGTACGCCGCCAGCACGTTAGCAACGCTAAAAAGGACGATTCCGGGCAGCAACCAGAGTAGCGCCATAATGCTGGGACGAAAGGCTTCGCCATACAAAAGCGGTATCGCCTGAGTCGCCAACACTGCAAGCGCCAAACCGCAGAATGCGGTGGCCCAGAGTGAAAGGCGCGTCACACGCGCGGTGTGTCGAATACTTCCACCATCGTCAGTTGACGCGGCAATCTTCGGCAAGAGCACACTGGCCACTGAATTCGACATCAGCCAAAGCAGTTGTCCCAACGAAACCGCCAGCGTGTAGCGACCAACTGATGCGGCCCCGGCAAAGAAACCGACTACAAACACGTCGAGCTTGTAATTGAGAAACTGCGCGAGATTCGCGGCGTAACAAGGGACTGCGAAACCGAACGCGCCTTTCAGTCCCTTCAGATCGCGCGACAGTTGAAACTTAAAACCCAGCGACGCGAACAACATGATGCTGATGAAGGTGCTCGCCGAAAGCGCCACCAGGAACAGAAAACCTACCGACAAGTGTTTTCCTGAGAAGTACAGTGCGGCGTAGAGAACGAACAAGCTCACGAACTGAGTCACGCGGCCGATGAACTCCGAGTTGTTCACGATTGCGATCTGTTGCTGACCAGTGAGAATTGCCGACCAGAATTTCGTGATCAGATCGATCCAGACGTAAAGCACCACGCCGGCGACAACCCAGAGCCCCCAATTTGGCAGAAACAGTTGGAAGTAATTCGTGAGGCTGAGGAGGATTAAGACAACGAGCGCGATTAGCGCCTGGAGCAGCGAAACCACTACCAACTGCGACGCAATCACGTTCGCAGCAACCTTCGCTTGCGCAACGACAAACGTGACGCCCTGCGGCAGCGAAATGCTGAGCACCATCGCGAGCAAAGCAGCAGTCGCAACGATCAGGTCGAGACTTCCCTTGCCCGTCGGTCCGACGGTGCGTGCGATCAGCACACTCGTCGCGATCCCCAGCGGCAGCAGAAAAATATTGACGCCAAAAGCATGTAGCGTCTTCGGTAGGCCAAAAGTGAAACTGGCGCGATTTCTTAGCGTGGTCGACATCAATTCTCGTGCTTCAGATCTAAAACTATCAAGCTCGTTCCTGGGCCGTCCGATTATCGTCGCGGCTCTGCCGCAGCGGTTCCAGCTTAACCGCGCTTTCTTATCGCCAGTATGTCATTACCGTATTGGATCAGGCGATAGCCCGCGCCACGCAGAAGTTTGCGCGCGGCGGCATACTCGTCCTCCGTGAGCAGATGATGCTCGAACAGGATCGCCGACGGCTTGTACCGCTTGAGATCGAGTTGCGAGAGGACCTTGTAATCAAAACCCTCAGTGTCGATATGCAGCAGGTCGATTGCGTCTACGTGGTTTCTAGTGAAAACGTCCTGCAAAGGCAGGCACTCGACGTCCTCGTCAACGATGTACGGTCGAATCTGGTCACCAAGCGAATCCGTGATGTGGTTCTTATCGAAAGAGCCAAGCTGGTCGTGCCAGTACGGTAAATCCAGTTCACTTCGTGCCTTTTCCGAGACGTAATAAAACTTCTTAGTTCCTTTCTCGGTTCCGATCGCGACGTTTTCGAAGATAAACCTGTCGGCGTTTCCGTAGTTCGCGCGCAGCCTCTGATAAAGGAAGTCGATTGGCTCGATAAAGATGCCGCGCCAGTTGTTTCTACTAACAATGAGGTCGTGAATCGGATCACCCTGAAGTCCATCGTTCGAACCGACCTGGACGAAGAACACGCTTGGTTTGCCGCCGAGCGCTTTCAGAATTCGTTCCTGTATTGTCGGATCGGATTTGCGAAACCGGCGGTAGACCCACTTTCCGGCCGCATAAATGAATGGAAGATTGCGAAGGCGCCCCTTGATTCGATCGCTTGTGGGTTGTCGGCTCGTGGCGTCAGCCATAAACAAATGCGTGCAGTCGTTGCACTCCGCGTCGTACTTTCTCGCGCTCGTCAACACTAGCCACGCCAAGCATCAAAATCACGCTGACGTAAACCGCTGCGAAGACGATGGAACATCCGGCCAACACCATCAGCGGCCTGGGACTCGCAGCCATAATCAACGAACGCACGAAGAAACACAAAACGCCGGCAACAACCGATGCAATCGCTATCTTACCTACA
This sequence comes from Pyrinomonadaceae bacterium, assembly GCA_035491355.1. Taxonomy (GTDB): domain Bacteria; phylum Acidobacteriota; class Blastocatellia; order Pyrinomonadales; family Pyrinomonadaceae; genus PSRF01. The sequence goes on along the minus strand of DATJKO010000138.1, from coordinate 1,683 downwards.
TCTTTGAAAAGTTTGACGTCGCGCACCTTGAAGCCAAGCACTCGGCCAAACCTGATGGCCATCGCCACTCGGCCTATGACGTTCAGTCCCACCACGACGCTGATCGCGCCAATCAATCCATAACGCGAAATACAAAACCACAACGCAAACACGTTTACAACTGACATCACGATTTGCAGTCGCACCAGAAAGAACCGGTGGGTTTCGTAAGCACGAGCGACGGCGTCGACGTCCAACAGCGAGAGTGGCAGCAGCGTCAGGTTCAACGCGAAGATGGGCCAGCTCTCGGCGTACGCCGATGTGAACATGAACGTTAAGAACTCGCGTCCGGTCAGCATTAGCAAGACGTAGACGGGAATAAACACCGCTGCCAGTTTGCGCGTCGCATTCGCCAGCAACACGATAATCTCACGCGCCTGGTCCTGCTCCTGGAGGTAACTAATACGCGGCAGTATCACCGAGCTGACCGATTCCCGCAGAATTCCGACCAGCGGCAGTTGGGCCACACCGATCGAGTAGATCGCAAACGTGGCGGCGCTGAAGCGATTCGAAACGAAGTAGTTGTGCAGGTCCGTCTGGAATGTATAGAGCAAGCCGGCGAATCCGAAGGGCAGCGCGTAAGCAATCTGTTTACCCGTCAGGGACCAGTCGAACGCACGCCAAAATCCCGGAAAACGCGACGAGACATACCAGAGCATGGTCGCGCCTTGAAGCACACCGTGGATGAGTGCGGCGTAGACCAGGGCGTGAACGCTGTCGAAGATGATGGCCGCGCCGAGCAACAGGACCGTGCGGGTGAGCTGTCCGGCGACGATAAAGATCGTGGCGAGTCGTAACTCCTGATTCGCAACCGCGACCGTCTCGAGAAACGACGAGAACAACCAAAGCAATATCACGACGCCCAACACCGGCGCGTAGGTCGAGACTCCCGGGTCGCGAAAGATTCCGCCGATGACACCAGGCCAAACTATCAGCACGAGGCACGTCACGGCGCCCATCAGCAGATTGAACAGCAGGATGTTGAGAATGACTTGTCCGCGACGCGTGGGATCGGTCTCGCGCGGAAGATAGTAGTACGCGCTCATGCCGAAGCCGAGCGGGAGGAGCGCAACGGCCGTCGTGGTGATCAGAAAGACCTGCTTGAACAACCCGTATTCGTTCTGGCTCAGCGTACGCGTCAGCAAGACCGGCATCGCGAAGGCAAACATGAACGCCAGCGTCTTGGCGAGGAGAAGCCAAAAGGCCTGGGCTGTTAGCGATCTGCGGGGTTGTTGCTGGTCAATCATCCAAGATCAAAGAAACGCGGAAAAGTGCTGGATTTCCAAAGATTTACACGGATTTTGCAGGAGCTATTTCGCGCCTGTTGTAGATCCGCCAAAGCACACCGGGCGCGATTCTCAGCGTCAGACAGACGAACACGAGTTTCCAACTGCGCTGGTAATTCCGAGCTTCGCTGAATGATTGCTGCGCGCCGTGGAAGTCTCGCGCAAGCAGTTTTTCCTTGCCGCTTTCGAGCGCCAACTCTCGATGGGTGCGGTTCAGGTTCCACTGAAGCGCGGCTTGTTCGCCGTCGGTCAAGCTACCGCGGGCTTTCACCGCGTCCAGCACCGCCAGCGTTCGTTTGAGTTGGCTGATCGTGCCACCCGACAGCCCACTCTCGACGATGCGATGATGGGCCAGCAC
>DATJKO010000137.1:0-4200 GCA_035491355.1 Pyrinomonadaceae bacterium | reverse complement strand
GGGCATCGTTTCTCCGTACCCGGAAACGCCCTTCTTCCGGCAGCTCGCGAAAGAAGGACGGATACTGCCGAACACGGTGAGTCGCGATTACGACGGTTACACGCTGTGTCACCGCCCGCTGGCGTTGGAACCGACTGAAGTTGTCGATCATTTCAAACGACTGTGTCGCCAGCTGGGAAGTCTGACAAACGTGGCGCGGCACTATCATTCGAAACTTTGGACCAACTCGATGCCTAACTACAAGAAAGTGATTCTCGCGTCCGGTCCGGAGATCCTGAGCGTGCGCAACCCGATCAGCAATCCCTCGCGGAAGTACATCGCGGGTCTCGATCCGATCGAAGAGTGGGATCGGAATATGATGGCGAAACTGTCCCTTCCATTGCAGCGCATCGGATTTACCTTGCCTACGTCTGCCGACTCGGCGAGAATCAGCGCAGCCCAAAATACCTTCCGGAAAGGACGTGCGACTCAGCAACCGCCTCTAAGCACGAATCAGAAAGATGAAATCGAGAACACCACTCCCACTTCTAAACGTCGCGTTGATTCTCGTAACAGCCTTGTCGATCAACGCGCAGCAATCTACCAATGAGTGGCCGCAGTTCCGGGGGCCGAACGGCACCGGCGTGGCCGAAGGTTCTGCGATACCGTCCGAGTTCGGTTCGAAGAAGAATTTAGTTTGGAAAACGGCAGTTCCCTTTGCCCGTTCGTCACCGGTCGTGACTGCCGATCGCATATTTCTGACCGGAAGCGAAGGCGACAAACTGCTCACGCTCGCGCTCGATCGCAAAACCGGAAAGATCCTTTGGCGCCGCGATGCCGCACCCGCGCGGCACATGGCGATCTATAAGGCCAACGATGCAGCCTCGCCGACTCCCGCCAGCGACGGCAAGAACGTTTACGTGTTCTTTGGGGAGCTCGGTTTGATCTCGTATGGACCAGACGGCAAGGAGCGTTGGCAGGTTCCGTTAGGACCGTTCAACAGCTTCTATGGCATGGGCGGATCTCCGGTCCTGTCTGGCGACACGCTGGTAATGGTTTGCGATCATCGAGCCGGCTCTTTCATCGTCGGCGTCGACGCGCGCAATGGAAAAGTGCTCTGGAAGACGAACCGCGCCAACTTCGAAGGATACTCAACGCCCACGATCTACAAACCGAAAGATGGTCCGGCGCAAGTGATCGTCCTCGGGTCGAATTCGGTCGATGCATATTCGCTCGATAAAGGCGAGCGCCTGTGGTGGGTGAGCAGAATCGGCGCGTACCCGAAAGGCGTTCCGATTCTCGGCCGCGACATGGTCTACGTCCTTGCCGAAGGTGGTGATCAACCGTTCCTGCCGCCCTTCGAAGAAAGTCTGAAACAGTTCGACAAGGACAAGGACCAGCGAATTCATCGCGACGAGATGAAGACGCAGCCGGAGTATGCCGAACACTTTGGCTGGCTCGACGAAAACAGCGACGGCTACATCGAACGCACTGAGTACGAGTTTGTGCGCAACTCGACAGCCACGGGACACGGGCTGACGGCAGTTCGTTTGTCAGGCAAAGGCGACGTGACGTCAACGAACGTCATTTGGCGAGTGCAGAAGGGTTATCCAAACATCCCCGCGCCGTTGATCTATCGCGACGTGATGTACCTGATGAAAGAAGGTGGGATCGTTTCCACTGTCGACCCGGTGAATGGGCAGATCCTGAAGCAGGGTCGTACTCCGCAGGCGCTCGAGGAGTACTACGCGTCGCCTGTGGCAGCGGACGGCAAAGTTTTCGTCATCAGCGCCAGCGGCAAAGTGACTGTGCTCAAAGCCGACGCGCAGTGGGAAATTCTTGCGACCAACGATCTGAATGAGGAGGTCTGGGCCACTCCCGCGATTGCCGGCAACAATCTCTACATCCGTACACGCAGTGCGTTGTACTCGTTCGCCGACAAAAAGAAATAGCGTTCGAGGGATCCGTGTTCCCCGCGGTCGCGAGGAACACGGATGTCTACAGTCCTTTAATTACTCCAGACTAGTTACTCCAGACCCTCACCCAATCAACCTGCAACTGCTGCGGAAACACGGTGCTGCCGTCGGGATTGCCGACGAAGTTTCCACCAACCGCAACGTTGAGGATGATGAAGAATGGAGCCTGAAACTCAGACGTGCTGTTGATGCCGCCCGAGATGTTTGCCTCCGCGTATTGGACCCGATCGACGTACCACTTGATCGACGTCGCCGTGCGTGACATCGCGAACGTATGAAAACCCGCGGTGAGCGAACTGGATGAGTTGAAAGTCCCGCCAAACGACGCGTGCTGTCCGTTCGCGTCGGCCCAGTGAATGGTGCCGAAGTTTCGCAATTGGTTCTGGCCCTGGATTTCCATGATGTCGATCTCGCCGCACGAAGGCCAACCGACCGAAGTGATGCTGTTGCCGAGCATCCAAAACGCGGGCCAGATTCCCTGACCTTCGGGGGCGTTGATGCGCGCCTCGACCCAGGTGTTGATGCCGAACGACTGTTTGCCCTGCGTCTTGAGACGAGCTGAGGTGTAGGCGTTGCCGCCGAAGTTTTCACGACGCGCCTCGATCACGAGCGAACCATTCACGATGCGCGCGTTTTCCGATCGGTTCGTGTAGTTCTGGAGCTCGTTGTTACCCCAGCCACCACCGCCTAGATCGAAGCCCCAGTTTGCCGAGCTGATTGTCGAGCCGTTGAACTCATCGGACCAAATCAAGCGCGAGAAACCGGGAGGGGCTCCTGCCGGAGGCTGACTGCCGACAGCGCCCCACGTGAATTGTTCCCACGTACCCGCCGTCGTGCGATCGCAGATGAGTGGACCATAGGGAGCGCGGGCGAGATCAGCCGAAACGAAACGATTCAAAGCCCGGCCTCTTAAGGTGAATGCGCCGCCGGCAACATCGGTCCAGGTAAACTGTTCCCACGTCCCGATCGAACCGCGATCCGCAACCAGCGCTGATCCGCGATTCTGATCCGCCGAGACAAACAAACCGGTGCCGACCGATCTGAAAGCGATAAACCCGCCGCCCGCATCGACCACCTGAAACTGTTCCCACGCGTCGACAGATGGGCGATCCGCAACCAGCGGCGCCCACGTTCCGCGGTTCTGATCTGCCGAGACGAAGAGATTGTTTGCTGACGCGCGGATCCAGATCGTCTGGCCCACCGGTGCGGCGGCTTGAGCAGTGATCGCTAGTATTAGTGTCGTCAGTACTACCAACGAGAAGTTAGCGGCGTGTGACAGGAAACGTCCGCTGCTGTTGTGTGGCTTCGCCATAGTGTTCCTCCTCACTTTGGGTGCTACAGCCCCGTCTTTGAATGAACGTCAATGTAGTAGGGGAATACGGAGTTCAGGTTGACGAGCTGAGCACCACGTGAGAACTACACTGGGAGGACCTGAAATCTGGTGGCGAATAATATCACTTATTACAGTCCGGTGGTTTCTGATTGTCCTTCTGGGCGCGTTTCTTTTGCGCCTGACATAGGCAGGTATCCTTTAGATCAATTGGTTGTTTCTCTTGAAATCTGTGGACAAAGTTCCGCCCACACTCGAAGTCATACTCGAGACTCTTCCCAGTGTCTTCGTCAACCAGTTCGGTTGGATAAAGCAGTGCAACACCCATCGATGTTGGTGTGATGAATGAAGTAGTGAGAACTACGCTTTCGGTAAACGACGTCTGCGGTTTTCGCTTCCAACTAAACAGTTCGCCGGCGTACGGTATCTCACCGAAAATCCCACGCCAGATCGGACCAAGAATCGGTACGTAGCCTCGTCCACCGTTCAAGGTGCTCTGACTAACGAAGGCCGAAAGGTCGAAAAAATCCAGCGGTTCGACGTAGACACTGGTAGTGACGTCATGCTGGCTTACTCGAGACAGAGGGCGTACGCCCTGGGGTGGATCTCCCTGTTGAGGATCGCCGGTTTTCAACATGATCTTCAGCTCCGCGCTCGTCATGTTGCGCAGTACATTGGGAGTGATTGTTAACGAGATGCCTGATGAGAGTTCGCGCCAGACAGATCGCTCCTCGCCAAACGCGCCAATCAATCCAATCACCTGCGGCAACGGCATCGCGCCAACAAGGTTGTCCGCCGGATTGGGAACGAAAGTCTTGGCGCTGTTTGAAAGGCTTTCTGCTGTTTTGAGGAGCTCCGAAAGACGCAGCGGCGGCGTCACGTCGAATGCATTAACCGACTTAGAGGTAACCTCGG
>DATJKO010000136.1:0-1577 GCA_035491355.1 Pyrinomonadaceae bacterium | reverse complement strand
CTGGAGTTGCTTCTGAAGTGTGCTAAACACGATCTTCAGGTAGCCGTTAGGTATCTGAAAAAGTTGTTTATCGGCGTCGAGTGTCACATCCGACAGTTCCGTCACGGTGCGCGTGCCGTCGGGCGATTTGGTTTCGGATTTGATGGGCATGTTCAGCGAGTCGTCGATCCACATCAGCGTCTCACCTTGGCTGACGTTTTCTGCGGCTGGTTTGTTAACAACGATGCGGTATTTCGTGGCTTTATGGCCGGCGAGGATTTCGCTGCCGAGCAACTGGTAGGTCGTACTGATCGGCTCCGTGTTTAGCAAAAGGTCGGGAGAGTTATCTTCTGCTGCGGCGTCGCTGCTGGTCTGATCCTCGGCGGTTGCCGCCGCGTAGACTTTGTCCTCGGGGTACAGCAGAAATCTGCCCTCGGGCAGATCAAGGTACACAACCGCAACTTTTGCAGTTTTCGGTTCCTCGCGTCGCCGTGGACCATCGCGTGCGATCCGCGTTTTACTGATGACCGGCTCGCCGTTCGGAGGGAAGATAGTGATGGTGCGCGTTGCCGAGTAACGCTCCGGTTCCCTGGTTTTGAACGGAGGCGTGGTGGAGACGATTGTGTCGTTCTTCGGCGTCTCAGTGGCGCTGGGTTCGCTCGTACTGCGACACGACGTCACGGCTAACACGCAAAGAGCCAGCGGCAGTAACGCCCTTTGCCGTGCGCGCGCGAAGTTCATACCCGTTCCAGCAACAGCGCGAGACCCATACCTCCGCTGACGCAGAGCGTTGCGAGTCCGAGCTTCGCCTGCCGTTTATGCATCTCGTGAAGCAGCGTCGTGGTGATGCGAACTCCAGTGCAACCGATCGGATGGCCCAACGCGATCGCACCACCATTGACGTTCAGCCGGTCGGCGGGAAAGTGCAGTTCGCGATCGCAGGCGATCACTTGCGCAGCGAACGCTTCGTTCAACTCGATCAAGTCGATTTGTTCGATGGTGAGTTGTTGTCGCTCGAGCAGCGCACGAATGGCAGGCACTGGTCCGATCCCCATGATCTCGGGAGCGACGCCGATGATCTCATAATCAACGATGCGCGCCTGCGGAGTGGCGCCGGATCGCTTCAAACCAGCTTCACTGAGGACCACGAGCGCGGCCGCACCGTCGGTTATCCCGGACGAGTTGCCGGCCGTGACTGTTCCTTGTTTTGAAAAGACCGGTGCAAGTTTCGCCAGGTCCTGAAGCGTTGTGCCCGCGCGATAGTGTTCGTCGCGAGTGAAGGTGGTCTTGCCTTTTTTGCCCTCGAGTTCGAGCGGCATGACTTCGTCGTCGAAGCGGCCCGACTCGATCGCTGCCTGGGCCTTCTCTTGAGATCGCAACGCAAACTCGTCCTGCTCCACTCGCGGGATCTCATATTGTCGCGCCAGGTTCTCCGCCGTCTCGCCCATGACGAGTCTTGACAAAGGATCGCTAAAACCATCGCGATACATACCATCGACGAGCTGCATGTTGCCCATTCGCATTCCCCACCGCGCGCCTTCGGCGAAATAGGGAACGCGCGACATGCTTTCGGTTCCGCCTGCGAGCACTGCGTTAGC
>DATJKO010000135.1:0-3116 GCA_035491355.1 Pyrinomonadaceae bacterium | reverse complement strand
AGTTGGTTGAGTTGTTGAGCCAGGCAGTTAATGGTAAGTAATATCCGTGTTTCAAAAAAAGATAGAGGAGCATCTGAATGCAGGAAGCACTCGGAATGGTTGAGACAAAAGGACTGGTTGCGATGATCGAAGCGGCCGACGCGATGGTTAAAGCCGCCAACGTCACGCTCGTCGGTTACGAGAAGATCGGCGCCGGTTTTGTGACGGCGATCGTTCGTGGTGACGTCGCGGCCGTGAAAGCTGCAACGGACGCCGGCGCCGCGGCCGCGCGCCGTGTCGGCGAGTTGGTGAGCGTTCACGTGATTCCGCGCCCGCATGGTAGCGTCGACGAGAGTCTCCCGGTTGGAATGGATCGATAACAGGCGCATGATCATCGCTCGCATCCTCGGCACCGTTGTCGCGACCCAAAAAGACGAACGGTTGACGGGAAAGAAATTGCTGATTGTGAGACCGATCAACGTAGACGGCAGCGATACGACCGGATACGTCGTTGCGGTTGACACGGTTGGCGCCGGCTTTCACGAACGGGTGCTGGTAGTTGCCGGATCGAGTGCGCGACTCGCACAGGGAATGAAAGACGTTCCGGTGGATGCGGCGATCGTTGGCGTGATTGATACGGTCGATGTGTCCGCCGCCTGAGGCGGCATCTAAGATTTGAACATCTCAGATCTAAGAGCCTAAACATGCAACTGGCGCGCGTGATTGGAACAGTCGTAGCGACGGTAAAGAATGATTCGTTGACTGGCCGCAAACTGCTGGTCGTCCAGACGGTAAACGCGAAGTTGGAATCGACTGGAAAACCGATGGTGGCGATCGACTCGGTGGGCGCCGGTGTAGGTGAGTTGGTGTTCTGGTGTCGCGGTAAGGAAGCGAGTTTTCCTTTCAAACGAGAAGACACGCCGACTGATTGCACGATCGTCGGCATCGTCGATTCTGAGCAACACGTAACGCGCTAAAATGATTCTCGCTCGCGTAGTAGGAAATATTGTCGCCACGCAGAAGAACCATCGCTACGAGAATGCGCGTGTGATGCTGTGCCAGCAGATCACGCCTGAAGGCGACGACACGAGTTATTCGACGCTGGCCCTCGATTCAGTTGACGCTGGTGTCGGCGATACGGTTTTGATCGTGCAGGAGGGTTGGAGCGCGTCGACGGCTGCGACGGGAGAGGCCGGCGCGGCAATCGACTCGGCAATCGTTGGAGTGGTGGATCGAATCGATCTGTTATGAGTTCCGATCAGGCGAGATTAATGGCGGAGAGAATCGCGCGGCGCGTCGGCGGTGCAGCGTCTTCACCGGCGCCTACCAACAACACAGACCTTGGCTCTGAACTCGCGGCCGTGCGCGCGACGCTCAACGAATTACAGAACCGTTTAATACAAATTGAATCGAAAGTTGGATCGAGCGCTCCGCGAATGCACTCGCCATGGCTCGCGGGGGTGAACGCGAGCCATCCGAGTCAGGAACGTTTTGGCGTGGAAGAAGCGACCGTCTCAGAGCTGGTCGACTTCTTTCAGAATGAAAACACCTGCACCATCGAACCCGGCGGCAAGCCCTGCGACCACTGCGCCATGTGCAGCTCCCGCGGGTTCTGACCTCACTTCGTCTGCCGCAGCGAGTTGGAATTCAGCTGCGGAACCTGCTTCGCCGCTTCGTCTGCTTTGAAGTACGGCTCCTCCTTGAATCCGAAAAGTTTCGCTGAAATCACCGTTGGAAAACGGGCGCGACTCGTGTTGTAGTCCAGCGTCGCGGCGTTGTAGTCCTTGCGCGCTGTCGCGATGCGGTTCTCTGTACCCGACACTTCGTCCTGCAGCTTCAAGAAATTCTCGTTTGACTTCAGCACTGGATATTGTTCCTGCAGAACCAGCAATCGGCCAATCGTGCCGCCGAAACTGTTGTCCGCGTCGATGATTGCCTGTCTCTGCTCGGGTGTTCGGTCGCCGCCTTCACCTTGCGGTGCCTGGGTCGTTGCCGACAGCAAACGGGAGCGAGCATTGGCGATCGCCGTAAAGACTTCCTGCTCCTGAACGCCTGCCATCTTGGCCGACTCGGCGAGGTTGTTCAGCAGGTCGCCGCGCCGCTGTAACTGCGTTTCAGTGTCAGACCATTTCGCCTTCACGTTCTCATGTTTTGTCGTAAGCGTGTTGTAGCCGCAGCCACTCGCGGACAACGTAAGCACCACGACAGCCACGATAGCCGCAACGATTATTATTGTTCTCTTCATCTGCATCTCCCGTTGTTAATCACAGCTCTGCGGGGGGACTCTACGAACCGCTGCTCCCTGTTCGAAGCTCGTCGACTGCTTCAACCACCTGCCCGATCTGAAACATGTAGGCGGCGAAAAGCTCGTTCGCCTCTTTGTCGGACGTGGGCAAACTTCCAGCTCCGCGGATGTCGAAAATTCTTTCAAACGGCGCCGCGTCGAGCTTCAACAGTCGTGCCGTCGCGCGGACGACATCGGTCTTCGCCACGGGCGCTTCCTCACCGAAGAGCAACAGCACGGCACGAAACAATGCCGCGAAGCTCGTCAAACTGTCGCCCATCAAGTCGCACAACTTCTCGATCGAAACTGAAGCTGGGATATAAAGGCGACGCAGTTGGATCAACTTGCTGCGGAGTTCGTACTCTGTTTGATGGCGCAGGTTGTCCTGGGAGAGTTTGACGAACTCGAAAGGATCTTGACCGTAAAGAACGGCGCGCGCATTTGCCATCTGATGAAACTCGATGGGAAATACGTCGGCGGCGTCCGACAGTTCCTCGACCGTGAAATACACCGGCAATGGATGGCCCAACCGTTGCCACTCGCGCATCGGCGGCTGCGCGACGCGCAGATCTTCGGGCGTGATCCGATGCAACGCGATGAGCAGGTTGTAGTCTGAACGCAGTTCGTCGTCATCGCCGGCCGCTGCCGAACCATACAAGACGACAGACGCGAGATTGTCACCGTGTGTCTTGCGCAGATCATCTACGAGCTCGCGCAGTGCTTCCTGTACTTGAGTTCTAACTGCCATAACGTGTGTGCGCCGATCCTATCATCAGTGGTCAGTCAGTAGTCAGTTGTCAGTAGTCAGTTGTCAGTCGTCGGTAGTTGCCTTGCGTTACTGACCACGGACCAC
>DATJKO010000134.1:0-10364 GCA_035491355.1 Pyrinomonadaceae bacterium | reverse complement strand
CAAACCAGAGGAAGGTAGTGATCTTCTGGGTTTGGGGTTGATTTTCGGGTGTTTTTGAAGTTGCTGCGCCAGTTTGGGGTTTTGTAGATGCCATGATCGTCTCCTCTAATGGTTCCGGTATTTAATATTAATCGAACAGGGGTTTCGGTAATCGACATCGTGAGTAAATTTTTTGCGAAAAGTTTGCTGCTGATCTTAAGGGTTGATTGTTCAAGTTTAAAGCGTGGACTGCAATTTGATACTGAATCGATTGTGTGTGCGGGGGCGTACGAGAGTGATTCACGAGTTGTTGCAGAATTTGTCCGAGTGCTGTCTTAGGCAGGAGAACGAAAGAGATGGTGAAGCTTTTACAGGAATACTCGACCGGCGTGGTTGACCCTGACGGAACCGAATATGTCGTGCGCAGTTACGGGGACGAGCGCGCGGACGGAACTTGGATTGGCTGGCTGGAGTTTCACCCCACGCGTCCAGGCAAACCTCGGCTCGCAACAGATCAGGAGACCTCGCAACCCAATCAGATGGATATGCAGTATTGGGCAACTGGTCTCGAACCGGTCTACTTCGAAGGCGCGTTCGCGCGTGCGCGGACAAGGATCTGACGTCGCAATTGTGATGTTTTCATTCTTTTCGCCACCCAAAGCAGGAACGTTTTGGAGGTGGCTGAGAGATGGACATCACAGTTAAAGACCTGAATGCATTAGACGAGATCGCCATCCGGACCCGTCGCAGCGAGTACCGGTTTCGCATCACGAATCCCCACCTGGGCCGTGGACTTCTCACCGGCGGCATGTTTGGTGAGCAGCAATACGACGCGGTGATTGCCGCCTCATCACTGATTTCCGATGTCGATGAGCGTTTCTCGACAAAACTGGAAGTCGGTGGCAACGCCTTGTTCTACGTGGCGATTGAAGAGAGCGTCCGGTTACTGACTACGTCACCAATCACAGATCTTACGTTAGCTGCGAGGCGAGATCCCATCTTCATGTCGGCTTGCTGTTGAGACTGACGAGCACTCGGGTCGAGTGTTCCCGCAAAGGCGCCCAAGAGAATCAATGAATTCAGGGCTGTTCTTTCTTTTCTTTGCGTCTTTGCGCCTTTGCGGGAAACTTTAGTTAAACAGCATCATTACCGTAGCGATTAATTCAATTAGTGCAACCATCGCGCTGACTGACAGCAACCTAAGTGATTGCAGAGTGCCAGACTTCATAAGGTACAAACACTGCAAATCGTGCTACTGGATCTGTACGGTGACAGCCATTGCGAGACATTTGTGAAGCAGAGCAGGGAGTTGCGTGATGAGTTCTCAAAAGCTATTTCAGCTGATAGCAATCGTTGTTTTGGTCGGATTGACGGTAATCAATGTGACCCGCGGCGCTGCCGGTGCGGAAACACAGGATCCGGCCGGACTCGATCGCCGAATCAGCATGCTCGAGCAACGGTTCTACACCCTGGAAACGGGTATGAATCGATTGCAGCAGTATGTGACTTCTCAGCGTTCGACCGGCTCGTCGTCAGACTTGCGGAGTCAGGAAGTCGATCAACTGCGGCAGGAAATGCAGCGACTGCAATTGCGGCTGAACGAAGTTGAATGCGGGTTGCTCAAACTTGATGAGCGCACGTCGAGTGCAGGCGGGAATCGCAAGAGCGGGGACGCGCGACCTGCGGATCCATGCCGGTTGAATCCCGCAACGCCGTTGCGCCTTGCTTCGCGGCCGTAGTGAGGATTACGGATTTGCGGGATAGCCAGTCCGCAAATCCGTGTTCCACTTGTCTGAGTTATTGAACGACCTCCTGGGTTAGCCAGGTTAGGATTGGGTGTTCGAGTTGTTGCTGGTGTTTTGTCGCGAAGAGGTAATCGACGTGTCCGTACTGCTCTTTGAAGTTGATCGTTACGTCGGCTGACGTCATCAGTTGGGCCGTGTCGAACATCGCACTGCCGAAACCGTGGCCGGCTGCAAACATGATCACTGGACCACTGAAAGCGCTGAGGTTGTTGGTGAAGGTTGTCTCACCCGCCAACCCGCAACCCAAATCGCGCAATGATTTGATCGTGGTGTAGTCGACAAAGGTCGCGATGTTTGCGTGCACCAGTGACTCATTGGCAAAGAAGAGCCGGTCTTCCACAAAGCTGCCGGCGGCGTTGAAGTAGCCGGGCCGTGGCGTGACTGGTGACACCGGCGGTGCGCTCAAGGCCAGCACCCACACCTGGTGGTTCGTCAGTCCCGGAGGAAAACCGGGAATTGGCGACGGCGCATTTGGCGCGACCTGTGCCAGTTGATTAATGAGCTTAAAGCCCGGAGCATTTTGCCCGTCGTAGTACACACCGGCCGCGAGCGCGCCCTCGAATTGATTACAGAAGTTCTGATTGATTGCGCGAACATTGGCGTCGGTGTCGTAGATCGTTCCGTCGACGAGTATCGCGCCCGCGTAATCGTTTGGATGCGCGTTCAGGACTGCCAGCGAAGCAAGGCTGCCGAGCGACAAGCCCCCCACAACGATCTTGACTCCCGGGTACTCGCTGGCGATCTGTTGCCGGATGAACTCGGCGTCATCAACAATGGTTTGCAATCCCCAGTTAGCCATTGGCGAGCAATCGATCGCTCCGCTCTCGCACGATCCGGCGGTTAGATCGTTCACGCGTTGCGAATAGCCAAAGACGACGAAGTTTCGTCGCGCGAAGAAGGCGACGAACGAGTTGTTGTAATCGCCGTTCTCACCCACTTCATAATTCTGAAAACCGCTGCCGAGTGGAGGCATGAGTAGTATCACCGCCTTGATTGCTTCATTCGGCAAAGGCTTGACAACTTTCGACATGGTAAAGCGATCCAGTGTGTTGTTGCCTTCCTGGACCTTTGTGACTGTCTTGTTGAGATCGCCGCCGACGACGGAGTTCTGCGTGCTGACGATCTGGTACGGCTGAGCCTTAGTGACTGCCGAGACGAATAAGAGCTGAGCCAGTATGAAAAGAGCGAAGAGCGTTCGCTTACACATGGCTGATAGCAAAGTAGTTGTTGTGGTTTCAACGATCGGGTTGTTGAATGTAGTCGTATGCACTTCCGTTTCTCCTTAGATTGATTGTGAGGCGGATGCGATTGAGGTTCTCTCGTTCGTGGGTCTTTCCGGTTGGCCCAATCCGCGCGTTCAAGTACTAAGGCGAAGGGAGTGCGCGAAAAGTATCATTAGATTTCTGAGTTTTTTTATGAAGCTCTTCTGATTGCTGGATTCAGAGAAGAAACGACCCATTCTCTGGGTGAGAACGACCAGAGGGCTCTGCGACCTCTGCGTACCTCTGCGTCTCTGCGTTAGGTAAATTCAGGTTTATTCCTAACGCAGAGGCATCTCAGGACAGTTACTGCGAGCGTGGGTGGCATTCGACGCACTGGAACGTCGAGATGTCGCCCAGGTTGAGCGGATGCCGAAACGGCTCGTTTGCTTTATGACACGTCTCGCACTTGCGATCTGCCAGACCACCGAGATCGACAGGATGCTGAAAGTTGATCGTCGTCGGAACAGTCGTCGGTCGCGCTGAATCGGAGAGCACGGTGTGACAGATGTTGCAGTCGTTGCGAATCACCTTTCCCGTCTCGCTAACATGCTCACCGTCATGACAACGAAAACATCCTGACGAATAAAGATGTCCGATGTTGTTCGGATGCACCGACCAATCGGTTTTCATCTCCGGGAAGAAATAAGTCTTGAAGATACGTTGAGTTTCGCTGACCGCTGACTTAATTGTATCGCCGCGTTGTGAGTAGAGCTGACTGTAGTTTGAACGGTAGAACGCATCGAGCCCCGAGGAGATGCTATTAAGTGCTTCTTGTTCCGTCGCGTAAGGTTTGCTCAAGAATTCCACGGCCTGCCGCTTTAGATACGGCAACGACGGATCGAGCCGCCCTGCCGCAAACGATCGGTCGACCGCAACGTCGGGCGGCAGATACGCATGCGCCGGCCGGTTGTGACAGTCAATACAATCCATCCGGCGTTTCTCGCCGCCGGCAATCTGTTCCGCACTGAGCCGTCGCGCTCGGTCGTGATACTCGACGACGTTCCCCTTCCGATCCTGCACCCGAATGTACGGAATCACCTGGCGCTGCTTGTCGGCAGCGATGAAAGTGATCTGATTCCCGAGATTCATGTGCCAGTGAATTCCTGCGACTGGACCAGTCTCCGGATCGCCGCCGCCGACGCTAATCAGCATACGGGTTTGGCGTAAGGAGTTCTTTTCGTCGTATGCGTAATGATCGAACGTCTTCAACTTCGCACCGTGAAATTTCGCCGACCAGTGACACTTCTCGCAAGTCTGATCCGCGGGACGCATGTTGTGCACAGGCGTTTCGATCGGGCGTGAATAATTGTTGCGCATGAGCGCCCACAGTTGGCGTGCACCGGACAGCTTCGAACGCGCATAGGACTGTGCGCCATGGCCCACGTGACAGTCGACGCACTTAATACTCGCGTGTGACGTTGCATGAAAAGCAACAAACTCCGGTTTCATCACCGAGTGACACGCCTCGCCACAAAACTCTACTGACTCCGTGTACTCGTAAGCACGATAACTACCGAACGCGCTCGCGCACACGAAGATGAACGAGAGCGCGGAAAGCGCGAATACAATTCGACGTTGCCGCGGGTCGTTGAAATCAATCTTCGGATACGGCGGGATGTCAGAAGTTGGTGAGAGACGCCGCCGGCGACGCTCGAGCAGCATTCCGATCACGATCACCAACAGACCGAACGCGAGGAACGCCGGCAAAATGATGTAGGTGATGATGCCGAGATACGGATTGTCAGAGCGCTGCGTCAGCTCGATGAGGAAGAGCAGCAGAATACTGACTACCGCCGCGGTGACGATGATCGCGCCGGCAAAGCTGATGTAGTTTCTGAAGAGGGTAGGGGATCCGTTCTTCATCCGTCAGTTCACTGTGCCCAACTATTGCGCCGTTCGCAGTTGCTTCATGTACTCCAATAACGCTTTTGCCTGTTCCGCAGTCACGCCTTTCTCACCGTAAGCGGGCATGTGAGGTGGCTTCTCGACCTTTTTGCCTTTCATGATGGCTTCGATCTGCTGCTCTTCAGTAAGCGCAGCATCAAACCGTTTGTCAGCCTTCGGCCCGTGGCACGCAACACACTTTGCCTTGTAGAAGGCCGCGGAATCGGAAGGTTGTGCTTCCTGTGCCGGCGCTGCGATGTTCACAACGACCACGCCGAACGAGAAGATTAATGCCATCACCAACGCCAAGTTTCTAACCTGCTTCATCTTTTCCTCCGTGGCGGTTAAGTCCGCTCGCCTCGGTAGGTGCAACGGCCATGCCGGGTTTCTTCGCCCCAAAACATTGGTCAAAACGGCTGGGAGGTCGTGTTTCACGCGAGCTTTTGCTCACAGCCTGCGAAACTTTCCACAGTGCCCTTCAATTCAGAAGCGCCACGCCGAGCCTTTGTGACATTGCTTACACACTGAAAAGTCGTCGCCACCAAAGGCCCGCTGGCCGTTATGACAACTGGCGCAACTCGTACCGCGCGTCGCGCGATGGTTCAAGGCGACCGGCGCTGTCACTTGTCGACCCTGCGGCAGGCCGGGTCGCACTTTGTGACACTCCACGCACGACAGACTTTCGGAAGCATCATGCTTCGCGTGACTAAACCCAACGCGGTATGCAGCCGCCTGTTCCGAAGTGCGTACGAACCGGCCGAGTTGATGACACGTGCTACACGATGAGATGTCGCGCCCGTTAGGCTTCGCGCCCGGAGTGTGACAACCGAAACACGTGACGTGCGCGTTCATTCGCGCCGGTATCGATAGCGCAACACCACCGCGATTGCGGCGATGGCAACTGCCACACTCAGTGCCCGCGTGCTTAGCGTGATCGAATCTGACGTTGAAACTCCGCAGCGGCGGAAACGGTTTCATCTTTCCGCTCTGCGCATCGGTATGGCAGATCGAACAAATCTCACTCGCCGCGTTTGCAAACTGCTGTTGGTGACAGCCCGTGCACGGTGCGTGCGAAGCCTTGCCCGGCAGGGTCGGCTGCGGCGAATTGCTGTCGCGTCGATGACAGAGCAAACAAGGCAGCCGCGCATGCTGTGGATTGTCATGTTTGAATTGCGAGTAGTTCGTTTGCGCGTAAACGCTTGAGACACCGGCAGCCGACAGCACAACGAGCGTTAGCGCAAGACACGCATGGATGATCTGGTTCCCGCAAAGGCGCAAAGGCGCAAAGAAAGACAAGAGAAGATGACCGGGGGCGCGTGGTGCGCGGTTGGTAACGGCATTCGTGCCCTCGATAACGGGTGGCTTTGCGCCTTTGCGCCTTTGCGGGAAACTAACTCTCATCATTTCGCTGGCTTCGGAATCGCACCGGGGTGACTCGCCGGAACCGGTTTGCTGCCAAACACGAGGTGGCACTTCGTGCAAACAAACACACTGTTCTTGCTGCGTTCGTCTATTTCGTAATTGAGAATCCCGCCATCATCAACAGTCGCCGTGACGTGACAACCTTCAGCACCGCCACATGACTTCACGGGTACTCTGCGATCGGCGGCGCCCGTGGTCACCGCCTGATGACATTGAGCGCAAGGCACATCAGGATGCGTCTCATGTCGAAACGCACCTGACGAAGTTCGTCTGGGCCACGCCATCGTGGTCCACCAATCCTGAACGCCGATCGAGGTCGCCAACTTTCGATCGAAATCGGTAACATGTGTCACCGGCGCGTAGGGCTTGTGACACGAATCGCAGTTCTGCGGCAACGGCGGCACTTCGCTCTCCTGGTTGTGACAGCTGAAGCACCCGGCATGAGTCAACGGCCTCGTCTTGAACGTTCCTTTCTTCAACCAGAACGCATCGCCGATATCCTTCGGCGGCTTCGTGACAAACTCATCGTCGGACTTATCCTGGGGCTGATATGTCTGATGGCAGTCGGCGCAATCAGCATCAGTATGCTTCTCGTGAGGAAACGCGACACGAAAATCCGAAATGAAGTCACGAGCTCTCACCGTCGCCAGAAAACTCTCACCTAAGCTCGGAAACGGATATCGCGTCGTGTCGTTCGGCGCCGCTTTGACGTGACAGTTTGCGCAGATGCGCGGCGCGGGTCGCTCGCGCGCAAAGAATTGTTGCCGGTGACAGCCAAGACACGCCTTGTGTTCCGGAAACTCCGTCACGTCCGGAAAAGCATCGTCAGACTTGCGCGCGTCTTTCCAGTTTCTTGAGGGGAACGTATGGCACGAACTACAAGTCGCGCGATGTTGTTCGGTGAGATGAGAGTAACGAGAGTAATCGACGCGGGGCGCACGCTGGACCGCCGGCCGGCGTCGCTGAGGTGAGGCGCCAACAGTCAGCACCACCACGCAACCGACCGCCAGCCACAACGCTCCTTTAGTTAAGCAGTTGCTCGCCAGTGGCCCCATCTTCAATGCGTGAACTATTCGCCCCGGCCGAAGTAGATGCGGAGCGACGTATACGGCAAATGAGAGTGATAATTCTGACTCGAGAAAAACCGATCGTTATAGTTGTAGTACGTGTACCCAACATTCCAGTCCAACATGCGGTTCAGCTTAAACGTCACTCGCGCTTCGGGCGATTGAAACGCCATCGGATAGGAATCGATCAGAATCACGTTCGATGGTGACACGCGATCGCCCTGACCGTTGTCCTTGTTTATGTGATAACCGGCGTAAAACGTCAACCTCGACGTGGGCCTCAAGAAGGCATTGAAGAAGAAAAAATTGTCGCGCGAGTAGTACTGGCTCTCGCCCACGCGTCGCTGATTACTGATGGGAAGCAGTATTCCGGCGATGCTCGTCACACGCATGTGCGTGTATCCACTGCTGAGCGAAAACTTGTTGTTCGGGGTCCAATCGATTGACGACGTGAAGTGGCGGCTCTTAACGTTCACGTCGAGCGCTTCGGCCGGAGTGCCGAAAGGAACGTTTGGGCTGGTGATCACGTCAGCCGGGTTTGTGTTGTCTTTACTGATGAAGGCGGCCGTAAACGAGAGCTTGTCGTTCACATTGACGCGGTTGCGAATGCGGAAGTTGGTAAAGTCGTTATTGGCAAGCCGCGTGAAAACACTGTCAGCGTCGCCGTGTTCGCCGTCGAAATAGATGGTCCAGGCTTTTACCGGACGCGCTTTGAAACCGAAGATCACGGAGTGCGTCTGGTTGTCTACCGCGTCGCCGCTCGTCACGACGGTTGTGGTGCGATCGACACTGGCGAGCTCGATGTGACGATCGGTGAAACGATAGCCCGCGTGCACAGAATACGACTGATTAAACTGGTAATCCGCTTCGATCGTATTCAGGAAGCGACGGTAGTTCGTGGTCCGCGCAAAAAATGAAACGGTCGTGACCGTTGCCAACGGCGCACCGGCGAGTGTTCGTTGTCGCAGCACATCGACCAGCGGCTCTTCACCATTGATGCGGAAGTTGTCGTAACGAAAACTGTTCGAGATGCGAAACTTGCTCGTCGCCAGGAACGTGACGCCGATGTCGCCGATCGACGACGGGCGCTTGGCTTCACCGCGAGCAGTCGCAGTCTCCGGCAAGGCGAGATTGCCGTTGGACTGTCGTCCGGTTACCTGTTCGAAAAATGAGTAGCGCGATGAGGCGCTGAGATAGATGTAGCGTCCCGTGAAATCGAGCTTTCGCGCAAACAGGCGATGGATGTTGAAGCGGGTCCAGAAGTGCGTTCCCTGCGTTGGGGTTTCGCGAAACATTTGGTCGATGCGCGAAGTGTTGGTTGTGTTATTGCCCTGGTTTGTCAGCGTGACGGTTTGGTTCGAGTTGTCGTGGAAGTAGCGTGCTCCTTGCATCAACGAAAGATCGAATCCGAGCACGTAGGCATCGATACCGGCGCGAAAATCGTTGGCCCGACTTTCAATGTTGCTATTGATCGCGTATTCGTCGCCGGAAAAGCGCGCGGTCGTCGTGCCCGGACCCTCGCGTGAATCTCGAGAGAAGCCGAGGTGAAAGCGGATCTTGCGGTTGTCCGGCAGACCAGTGAAATCGAAGTCGCTGAAGTTGTGCCGCTGGTTGGCGGTGTGTTGTCCTAACGGCGTCCCTAGCGGATTTGCAAAACTCGTAAGCGCGTTGAAGTAGCGGGCGCGGCGCACGTTCGCGTCGAACCGGTAGAGTCCCGACTTTTCGACGCTGATGCGAGTAGCGCCGTACGGATCGCCACCCCAACCCGAAGTGTTCACTAAAAACTCATCGAAGGCGATGCCGCTGCCCTCCTTCGCTCGCAGCAGGAAGCTCGAATCAAACAGTCTGAAGCCGTTGCCGTAGTTCAGATCGCTTCGATACTTGTTCTCATTGCCCGAAACACTCAAGCCTCGACCACCAAACTCCATACTCGCGATTACGTTGTAAGCGCCGAGATCGTCTGTCGCCGCCGCCGCGTCGCTGCCGTTCGTGCTCGGACTGGTCGTTGGTGGTACAGATGAGGGAGTCTGCTGCGACCGCGTTACGGCAGCGGTCAACACAAGAATCACCAGCAAGCCAGGCAAGTGCCATCGTGGTCCAGTATGTTTTTTCATGGTCACTCCTTAGCGGAAGAAGAAGCGATCCGCATGCGAACCGTGAATCTTGACGTGACAAGTGGTGCAATTCTGGTATCTCAAGGTCGCCTGGTTGTGGAAGTTGGGGGTGTCCGGCGCACCAATCTCGTGGGCATTGCTATGACATTCGAGACAGAGTTGTCTGACGGCTGAACGCGTCAACAGTTTCGCGTTCGCCGAGCCGTGCGGTGTGTGACAGGCCACACAACCTTCGACCTTGAGCGGTGCGTGCTCGAAGACGAATGGTCCCTGCTTGTCCGTGTGACACTTCAGGCAACCCGCGTCAACGCCTGTTGCGAGACGAGTTTGCTTTTGTTCGAAGCCGCCGTGGGGATTGTGACAGTCGCTGCATTTGATCAAGCCTTCCAACACCTTGTGATGAAAAGGCCGGTTGAATTGGGCCTTCGTTTCGCTGTGGCAACTGATGCAGAGTTGCGGCTCACTGCCCTTGAGCATGTTGGCCGCGAGCAGATCGAGATTTCGTCGGGCCGCTTCTGAAACGAGCGTGTTCGAGCCGGGGTTACCGCCGATCTTCGGTGACGAGTGCGCCGTGTGGCAATCCGTACAACCAACGTCATTGCGCCAGTGTTCACCGCGTCGGAAGTTGTTGTGGTCCTCTTTACCGGCGTGGCAGCCAAGACAGGTCTCGGAAATTGCTTTCGACGTCTTCGCCTTGAACGAAATGATCTTCTTCGGATCGCCTTCCTCGAGGTGCGCCTTGCCTGGTCCATGACACGACTCGCAACCAGTGACTTTTCCTTTCCAACTATTGTTTCCGGCGAGTCGGGAGTGCGGCGTGTGCGAGAAGGC
>DATJKO010000133.1:0-3745 GCA_035491355.1 Pyrinomonadaceae bacterium | reverse complement strand
GTGATTTCAACGCAGACTGTGAACGTCGCGTCCGGCGCACCGCACCACGACATCCAGCTAACAAACCTCGGCGCAATCGAACTGTGGAGCGTGGATCAGCCCCGACTCTACCAGGTGCGTGTGTCGTTATTTGACGGCGATACTCTGACTGATGAATACGACACTCGGATCGGCTTTCGCGAGGCGCGCTTCACACCTGACGGTTTTTTCCTGAATGGCAAGCACCTAAAGTTACGCGGCTTGAATCGACACCAGACCTTTCCGTTTGTCGGCCAGGCAATGCCGGCGCGAGTGCAGCGCCGTGATGCGTGGATTCTTCGTCGCGAACTCAAGTGTAATACGGTACGCACGTCACACTACCCGCAGTCTGCGCACTTTCTCGAGGCGTGTGACGAACTCGGTCTGCTCGTTTTTGAAGAGATTCCCGGCTGGCAACACATCGGCGATCAGGGTTGGAAAGACTTAACGGTTCAATACGTGGAGACCATGATCAAGCGCGACTGGAATCATCCGTCGATCATCTTGTGGGGTGTTCGCGTAAACGAGTCGCGAGACGATCATGACTTCTATGCGCGCACCAACCGGGTGGCGCACGCGCTTGATGATTCACGCCAGACGGGCGGTGTGCGCTATCGCTACGACTCCGAGCAGTTGGAAGACGTCTTCACGATGAACGACTTTCAGATTCCGCTGCGGGCGGCGAATCGAACGCTGTACTTCAACACTGAATTTATCGGTCACATGTACCCGACGAAGCGCAACGACAACGTCGAACGCGTCCAGGAGCATACGATGCGTCACGCCCGCGTTCACAATCAGCTCGCCTCCGACGTGAAATATGCGGGCGGTCTTGGCTGGTGCGCTTTCGACTACAACACGCATGCGAATTTCTGTTCGAGCGATCGCATCTGTTATCACGGCGTGGCCGACATCTTTCGCATTCCGAAACCAGCGGCGGGCTTTTACAAATCGCAGTGCGACCCGAAAGATGAGATTGTTCTCGAACCGGCCTTTGACTGGTCCCGCGGCGATCGCGACGAGAGTTTCAACGTCGCGATGGTTTGTTCAAATTGCGATCACCTGAAGATCTACATCGGCGATCGTCTCATCGCGGACGCCGATCCCGATCGCAAGACGTTCCCGCACCTGCGGTATCCGCCGTTCGTGGTAAACATCCGCCCGGGCATCAATGGTCCATGGGGTGATCTGAAACTCGAAGGCTACCTCGGCGGCAAGCTGGTAATTACGAAGATGATGACCGGCAGAGGCGCAGATCGACAATTGCGCGTCGAGCCTGATGATGTGGAACTTTTGGGTGACGGAATCGACGCCACGCGCGTGGTGATGCGAGTTACAGATGATTACGGCGCCGTTCGTCCTTTGGCCAACGCCGCGATCACGCTGAGTCTGGAAGGTCCCGGCGAGATTATTGGTGAGAATCCTTTTTCGCTTTTTGGTGGAGTCGGCGCGGTTTGGATTAAGACCAAAGAAGCGGCAGGCACGATTCGCCTGACCGCCGTCCACCAGAAGCTGGGCGCAAAAACGATCGAAGTGCGCGTGAAAGCTGTTTCGAAAACAACCGCCGAAGTTTAGCTTCCAAAAAAAACACGATGACAAAACTAAACCGCCGAACGTTTGTCAGCAGCGTGCTGGCAACCAGCGCTGCTGCTTTGTTGGTTCCGCGCAGCACCAGAGCCGCCGATTCTCGCATCGAAATTCTGCTCAATGAGCCGATCGGAACAGTGAATCGAGATATCTATAGTCACTTCGTCGAGCATCTGGGCGGCGTCGTATACGACGGCATCTGGGTCGGCAAGGATTCGCGTGTGCCGAATTACGCCGGTCTGCGCAAAGAGTTGGTGGACAACTTGAAGAAGCTCAAGCCGGGCGTGATTCGCTATCCCGGCGGTTGCTTCGCCGATCAGTACGACTGGCGCGATGGCGTTGGACCACACGACAAGCGACCGACGCGAGTCAACTTCTGGGCCGACACGCGCTACAAGACGACGAAGGCGTACGAGGATCTGAAGGATGGTCCACAGAAGTACGAGAACAATCATTTCGGCACTGATGAATTCGTCCGCTTCTGCAGGATGGTTGGCGCCGAACCGTATCTCGCGGCGAACGTGCGCAGTCGCGACGTGCGCGTGTTTCTCGAGTGGCTCGAATACTGTAACGCGCCGGCGAACCTTACGACATGGTCGGCGGAGCGGGTGAAGAATGGTTTTCCTGAGCCGCACAAGGTGAGCTTCTGGGGGGTCGGAAATGAGTCGTGGGGTTGCGGTGGCGATTTTACGCCTGAGGAATACGCTACTGAGTTTCGCAAGTTTACTGCGTGGTTGCCGACTTACGGTGTGCCGCTGAAGTTAATCGGTTCTGGTCCGAATGGTGGTGACGTTGCCTGGACGCGACGGTTTTTCCAGGGACTGGCCGAAAAAGGTGGGCGGCAGATCGCGAAACTCTACGGTTGGGGTTTGCACTATTACTGCGGCTCGACGGGTCAGCAGATCGCCAATGAGTTTTCGGAGAATGACTGGTACGACTTACTCGAACGGTCAAACCGGATGGAAACTCTGATCGAGGATCATTGGCAGATCATGGGCGAGTTCGATCGCGAGCGACGCGTGAAGCTCGCGGTTGACGAGTGGGGTGCATGGCATAAACAGGACGCGGATGTGCCGCCCGGGTACCTTTACGCGTACGCGGGAACTTTGCGCGACGCGCTGATCTCGGCGATCAATCTCGACACCTTCCAGCGTCACGCGGACAAAGTCGTGATGGCTAATCCGGCTCAGCTCGTTAACACGATCCATTCGCTGTTTCACACTTACGAAGACAAGTTCGTGCTGACACCGAATTACCACGTGTTCGAGATGTACATGGCGCACGCAGGCGCGACGGCTGTGCGGACCGAATTCGTTGCGCCAAAGGCAGGCTTTACCAGAATCGATGCGCAGCAGAAGCAGATTCCGGCGAGTCTCTGGGGATTGAACGGATCGGCGTCGCTAAAGGACAAGCAGTTAGTGCTCACGGTCGTGAATCCGCACCACAAAGAGGTGAGGGAAACAGAGATCGCCATTCGCGGCGCCGCCGTGAAAGCCGCCGAGACCCGGACGCTCACAGCGACGGATATTCGTGCGCGTAACAGCTTTGCGAACCCGAACGCGTTGGAACCGAGAAATGGATCAGTGAACGCGAGTGGGTCGACGATCACGTTTCAGTTTGCGCCGGCATCCGTCACGCGCCTGTCGTTCAGCTTGAGCTGAATCATTAATACGCGGCTTTCACAAAAAAGTGGACTAGTCTTCTCTGCGTGCTCTGCGATATCTCAGAGTGCTCTGCGGTTAAAGGCTTTTCAACGCAGAGACGCGGAGATAACGCGGAGTGCCGCAGCGAAGGGAATGCTTTAAGAATGCTTTTGTACAAAGCGTTAATGCGGTAGGAATCATTAATAGGGTAAGGTTCGAGTCTGATTCAACCGAATTGCATCAGCTCGTCGCGGCGCTGCTCCCCCCGATCCCAGTTGGCAGCGGCTTCCCAACCCGATCGCAGTTCGTAGCGGCTTCGCCGCCCCGATCCCAGTTGGTAGCGGCTTCCCCAACCCGATCGCAGTTCGTAGCGGCTTCGCCGCGCCGATCCCAGTTGGTAGCGGCTTCCCCAACCCGACCGCAGTTCATAGGCTTCGCCGCCCCGATCCCAGTTGGTAGCGGCTTCCCCAACCCGACCGCAGTTCATAGGCTTCGCC
>DATJKO010000132.1:0-2895 GCA_035491355.1 Pyrinomonadaceae bacterium | reverse complement strand
CCTGGAACCACCCGAACATGCCCTGGGACGGTTGCGAATTGTGGGTCGGTGAGTTTGGACCTGACGGCACGCTTAGTTCCACGCGCTGGGTTGCCGGCGGCGTTGCCGAATCGATTTTCCAACCGGAATGGTCGCCCGACGGTGTGCTCTACTTCGCTTCGGATCGGAACGGCTGGTGGAACCTACAGCGCATTTCCGCTGACGGCGAGATCGAGAACGTCACGAGATCCAAAGCCGAGCTCGGCATGCCGCAATGGCTGTTCGGCATGTCGGTCTATTCATTTGCCTCGCCGACTCTGATTGTTTGCAGTCATGTGGAGCAGGGCGTCTCGCGGCTCGAGACGATCGAGACTGAAACAGGAAAACTCACCGTCGTCGATTCGCCGTTTACAGATATTCAATACTTAAAGGCAGCGAACGGGCAGGCGGTGTTCCGCGGCGGCTCGCCAACCGAAGTCGCGTCGATCTCCACTTTCGACGTTGCGACCGGACAGTTTGAGACGCTACGCCGCGCTAACGAGCAGGAAGTCTACCCGCGATACTTTTCAGTGCCGCGGGCGATCGAGTTTCCCACGGAAGCCGGACTGACCGCGCATGGTTTCTTTTATCCACCCCAGAATCCTGATTTCCGCGCGTCGGACGGCGAGAAGCCGCCCCTGATCGTGAAGAGTCACGGTGGACCAACCGCGGCTGCGTCCACGGCGTTGAGTCTTTCAGTTCAGTTTTGGACCAGTAGGGGATTCGCCGTCCTCGACGTCAACTACGGCGGCAGCACTGGATACGGGCGGCAGTATCGCGAGCGGTTGAACAGGAAGTGGGGGATTGTTGACGTTGACGATTGTGTGAATGGCGCGAAGTATCTCGTGAACCGTGGTGAGGTTGACGGTAAGCGATTGATCATCACTGGCGGCAGCGCGGGTGGTTACACGACGTTGTGCGCGCTCACATTTCGCAAGGCGTTCAAAGCTGGTGCGAGTCATTTCGGCGTTAGTGATGCGGAAGCGTTGGTCCGCGACACTCACAAGTTTGAATCGCAGTACCTAACCGGACTACTTGGTCCGTATCCCGCCCGGAAGGACATCTACTTCGAACGCTCGCCGATCAACTTTCCCGAGCGGCTTTCATGTCCGGTGATCTTCTTCCAGGGGCTGGAAGACAAGGTCGTGCCGCCAAACCAGGCTGAGAAGATGGTCGAGGCGATTCGCGCGAAGAGGATCCCGGTTGCGTATGCTGCGTTCGAGGGCGAGCAACATGGCTTCCGGCAGGCGAAGAACATCAAGCGCGCGCTGGAGGGTGAGCTTTACTTCTACTCACGCGTCTTTGGTTTCGAGTTGGCGGAACCCGTCGAACCGCTCCTCATCGAGAACCTCAGAAGGGGTTAGACGGTCGAGCCGGCGGGACGGGCACTGGAGTCACCGGCGTTGCATCCTGGACCGGCGGAGCATTCATGGCGCCGGAAGCTGCTGCAACGAGGAGCAGCACGAGGTTCTTCGGCAGGTGCAACTCGTGTAGTGGTCCAAATCCCTCATTCGACAACGAGTAAGTCACCGGTTGAGGCACGATGCTGAAACGCGTCAGAATCGCGCGGGTCTGTTCATCGATCGGCGCCGTCGGTTGCTGTGACCATTTCTTGTAGCTCTCCATCAATGACGGTGAGATGTAAACCTGACCCTGCACCTGCCGCGGTTGCCAGCGAGTGTAGTTCCTGAAGTTCGGATCGCCTGCCAGAGTTTGGTGTTTGAGATATGAATCGACGACGTGTCGTGTAGTTGCGATGTCCGGTGAAAGGACCAAAAAGTTGCCGATGAAAGCATAAGCGAACGCGTTTGCGTACGACACGAGTTCCGTATCTTCGCGCCGTTCAGTTTGCGCAAGTGAACTCACTGCTTTAGATGTAAGCGATTCGATCAACTTCGGCATCATCGCCCGCATCCCCTCTTTATCTTTCAACGAAAGCAGGATTGCGACTGAGCGCTGGTTTTGGGCCTCTTCGGCGGGAGTCGCGGCGGGGGACGGTGACGGCGAAGGTGACGGTGCGGCGGAGGGTGATGCTTCCGATCCGGCGATTTCTATTGACGTTGACGACGATACCGTTATGTCCGCCTGTGGCGGTTGAAACCAACCGGCTGACGACATCGGAACGCTGACGACGATCTCTGAACCGATGAGCGGCAGCAGATCGTCTTTGATCTTGATCTTCAGTTGTTTTTCCAGCGCGGCGAACGGCGGTTCGTTCTCCTTCGCGTCTTCAGCTTTGGTGGGTTGAAAGAAGTTTGGCTGAGCTATCGACAACGAGTTGTAGATGTGCGGCAGATCGAGCGAGACGGTCACAGCCATTTCCGTGTCGGCCGGAAGAATGTATGGCGCCTCGGGGGTGATTGCAGCGCCGGTTGCGAGGATGGGCAGAAACGGCAAGACATCACTCTTCTCGCCGGGTGCGTTCACCAGTAGCACGCGTAGATCGAACGAATCGCTTTCCAGCGACAGGGCAACTCCGATAGCCGCGGGCCACGTGGCCTGAACACTGCCAATGGTTGACATGATCATGCCAAGACCCAGGTCGCTGAGTGGCGCCGTTGCCTCGACCCCTATAATCTCGGGAGATTTCACCGTTGCGGACAATGCAACCTGCTGTTCGGGCACGATCGTCGGTGTGGCTTCCGGCGTCGGCGGTTCTTCCTCTTCCTCTGGGTCCGTTACGATCTCAGTCTTCTGCGCTTCCGGCTTGTTGGCGTTCTCTGCGACAGTTTTCTTGTATTCCTCTTCAGCTCTCTTGTTTCGCTCCTCTTCTTCCTTCTGCATGCCATCCATGTCGATGAAGACAAAGACCGACTCGGTACTGAAGCGGTTGCGCGCAACGCGGAAGTTCGCATCCTCAGCGAGCAACTTGCTCCC